>JAPOYW010000155.1 GCA_026706425.1 Gammaproteobacteria bacterium | reverse complement strand
GCCCTGGTTCGGCCGCGACACCGCGGCGCTCTTCACCAACGCCTGGTTCCGCGATGACGCGGAGCGGCGAATGGCGGCGCGCTACCGCTGGTACGTGCTCGGCTACGTCGTGCTGCTCGCCGGGTTCCTCTGGCTGCCGTGACCGCGCCGGGTCGCCGGGCCGGCGCCCGGCTGCACGTGTGCGATCGGACCGGGCCATAATGGCGCATGGCCGAGAGACCGACCGAGATCGCGCGCGGCGCCTCCGCGCCGGGCTACGCCCGCGCACCCGGGCATCGCATCGCCTTCGTCCCCCGCCGCGTGCGCGTTCGCGTGTCCGCCGGCGGGACGGAGATCGCCTCGACCGCCGACGTGGTGGCGCTCGAGGAGAGCGGGTACCCGACGCGCTACTACCTGGCCCGCGACGGCGTCGACATGACCCGCCTGGAGAAGGCGGGCAAGACGACGTTCTGCCCCTTCAAGGGGCTCGCCACCTACTTCGTCATACACGGCCCCGACGGCGAGATTCGCGACTCGGTGTGGAGCTACGAGCAACCGTATCGCGAGGCCGAGCTCGTCCGCGACCGCGTCGCGTTCGACGCGAGCGTCGTGCAGGAGACGGTCGGCTCGACCTCGTGACCGCACCGTGACCTCCCGCGTCGCCGCCGCACGGCCCGGGCGAGCTTCGAAGCCGACGGAGGCCTGAGCCCCAGACCCGAGGAGCGGAGGCGCGGCTGATGCAGGCCGCCCCGCGGGGTGTCCCGGGTTCGCCCCAGTGCGACCTCCTGCGGCCCTGGCGCCGGGACCGCTCAGTTCTGGCCATCGACGGCGGGGACGAGTAGCCTCAGTCGGTGCTCTCGACGGCAGCAAGGAACCGGAACATGCCAGACGACGGGTTGTCATTGGGGAACTCGGTACCGTCCCGTTCGTACCTGGCGGCCAGGGCGCGGGCGCGTTGCGCTGCTTCGGCCCGCCTTGGCATGTACGTCGCGCCGTCCAATCCCTTCCCGGAGCCCCCGTCGTGGCTCCGGCGCAGGCGTCCGGCATCAGCGGTGTTGAGCCACGCCGGGCGGTCGGCGAAATGAAGCACAAGCCACAGTTCGAAGCACGGATTCGAGACCGCGAGGCGAACGTCACTCGCTTCGGCCTTGGTGACTGCTTCGTCGAGGTTGGGGTGGTTCTGAGGCGCCTCGACGTCGAAGAGACACCAGACCTCGTCGATCTCGCCCTGCTGCCCGGGCGCGGGGGCTCGGGCGTCGGCCGCGGCATTCACCAACGTCAGCGGGACTTCACCGCTCGCATCCATAGCGAAAGTCCGCTTGGGAGTGCGGAAGGCAACTCTGCGGCGGAGCGGTCTCCCTTTGAGGACCTGGCGTCTCGACCGCCTACTCTTGGCCATCGGGGGGGGCGGCGAGCAACCCCAGAGCTTTGCGGACTTCCGCTTGATCGACTTCAGGGATAGCGCCGAAGCGGCCTTGCAGATAGGCTCGCTCGAGATTCAGGGACTTCCGCACGCGCTCGCCGCTGAATTCGGCCAGCGCCGTCAAGCTCGTCGTGCCGTCGGGCCCTTTCTGGGTGAGCCAGACCTCATCGCGGTTCAAGCTGTTCAGAAGCGATACATCGTGGGATGTGAACAGCAGTTGTGCTCCGTGACGGTTGGTTTCCGGGTCCTGGAAGCTCTCGAGCAGCCGAGTTGCGAGCCGCGGATGAAGACTCGCATCGATCTCGTCAATCAACAGAAGGCGTCCGTTTCGTAGCGCAGCGAGGGCCGGCCCCAGGAGACGGAACCACTTTCGCGTACCAGCGGATTCGTCATCGAAGTCGAAGGCGACCGCCTCGTTTCCTCCGCGATGAACGAGACGAAATCGACGACGTTGGAGGCCTTCGTCGTAGGGAGATTCTTCGTCCCTTAGCGAGAAGGTGTCGATTCCAGGATCTGCGAAGCGAAGCAGGTTCAAAGCTGTACGCGAATCTCCGAACGGTTGTGATTCAGCGGCGTCGCTTCCAGAACGAAAGAGGCGCATCGTAGGATCGATGAAACCGGCATGCAGCCGGCTCCGCGACAGTCCCGCCATCCCGATTCTCGCGATCGCACGCCCAACGCTCCTGCAATCGTGATGTCCTACCTTCATGGCGGCTGAGAGCGCAAGGGTCGTCGGAGTCAGCAGTTCCCGAACGCCATGGGCTTCGGAGAAGCCCCGCCGAAAGTCGATCTCGACCCCGTGGCGAGTGAGGAGATTCCTCCTCCGCCGCGCGGGATAGCTGTCAAGACTCTCAAACACGACCTCCGAGTCGTCCACTTCGAGCCGGTAGGCGTACCGGACGCCGCCTGAGATGAGATCCAGGTCGAACTCCGAGGGCATGGCCGGGCCCTGGCCGAAGCTGTGGGCATCGCGCGGAATCTCGTCGTCCCAAGCTCGAAGCGAGGTCCCAACGGCCATCGACAGCCATGCCAACGAGTCGATCACGTTCGACTTGCCCGACGCGTTGGGTCCGTAGATCCCCGCGACCGTCAGTACCCGCTCCGACAGGAGGTCGAACCCGCGCGTTGCCGCTCGATCCTCATCGACGGCGATCATCGAGAGCTCCACGGGCTCAAGGATGGAGCGGTGATTGGACACTCGGAAGCGCAACAGCACAATCTCAGTGTAGCCCAAACGGAAGCACTTTCGTGCCGTCTCGTGTGCAGGGCGCGCGGTATGAGGTCTGAGAATGCGCGTGGTTGGCAGTCACGAATCGCTTCCCTCGGGATGCCAGTCGGGCACCGCCGGCAATCCTTGAACAAGGTCGAGTTGTGTTCAAGGATCTGTCCAGGCGCGGCCTCTCGTCCGTGAGCCGGATATCGTTCGAAGCGCGCACTCTCCAGTGGCTGGCGGCAGGGGCCGCCGCCGGAGGA
>JAPOYW010000224.1 GCA_026706425.1 Gammaproteobacteria bacterium | reverse complement strand
CGGCAGGCGAAATCACCTCGAAAACCCACACGGACAACGCGAGCGACGACGGCAACAACTTCCACGAGTTCGCGCTCGACGCAGCCGACCTGGTGGCAGGCGAAAACCTGCTTGCCGTGGAGGTCCACCAAGTCAGCAGCGGGAGTTCGGACCTGAGTTTCGACCTGCGCCTGACCGACGTGGGGGCGCCAAGCGGTGTGGCCGCATCGAGCGCGGCCAAGGTGCAGCGGTTCGTCGACTCCGTCACGGCGACGGACACCGTGGACACGGACGTCGAGCTGGTCAACGACCTGCCGGGCAGCCTGATCATCGACGCGGAGATCGAAGTGGTGTTCACCGCCACCGACGGCTCGGGCAACGAGACGACCCTGACGGTCATGGTGCTGACGAAGATCGGCCCGGATCTCTCCGTGCCGGACGACATCACGGTGGTCTCACCGGACGGGGCCGCGGTGTCGAGCGATGAGCAGATCATCGCGGACTTCCTTGCCGGCGCCACCGCCTTCGACCAGGACGGCAACCAACTCGACGTCACGCACGACGCGGGCGACACGTTCGACCTCGGTACGACCAGCGTGACCTTCTCGGCCACGGATTCCCTCGGCCGAACGGCCGAGGAAGCGGCGGCTGTCACGGTCGGCACCGACGGCGACGACGACGGGATACTGGACAACGACGACAACTGCCCGACGGATTGGAACGCCGAACAGACCGATACCGATTTCGACGGGCAAGGAAACGAATGCGACACGGACGACGACGACGACGGCGTGCCGGACATGGCCGACGCCTATCCGTTGGATCCGAACCGCAGTGTCAAGGAACCCGACGACGGCGTGGCGACCAAGGAGCACCATGTGCTGATGTTCCCCGCCGCTGCGGACCCCGCCGTCCAGGGCTTCGCGCGCGTCATCAATCACTCGGCACAGGCGGATACGGTCGAGATCGAGGCCATCGACGACGGGGGAACGACGTTCGGCCCGGTGTCCTTGGAGATCGACGCCAACGAGACTGTCCATTTCAATTCAGATGACCTGGAGAACGGCAACGCGGCGAAGGGTCTGCCAATGGGCACAGGACCCGGCAGCGGCGACTGGCGACTCGTGCTGTCGAGCGATCTCGACATCGAGGTGCTCGCCTACATCCGTACGCCCGCCGACGGCTTCCTGACGTCGATGCACGATCCCGTCCCGGAGGGCGAAGACGGTCGACATCGCGTGCCAATCTTCAATCCCGGAAGCAACCTGGACCAGGTGAGCCGGTTGCGGTTGATCAATCCCGGCGACGCGACCGCCACGGTCGCGATCACGGGAATCGACGACGCAGGCGCGTCACCGGGCGGCGAGGTGCAGGTCTCCATTCTTCCGAAGGCGTCGACGACTCTCGATGCGACCGAGTTGGAGTCTGACGGCCTGGGTGATGGCGCGGGCAAATGGCAGTTGTTCGTGGATTCCGACACGCCAATCCAGGTGATGAACCTCATGGCGCTCGACCAGACGGGACACCTCACGAATCTGTCCACGGCACCTGCCGTTGGGGACGGCATGGAGCATATCGTGCCACTGTTCCCCGCTGCTTCGGACGCGTTGGGCCGGCAAGGGTTCGTCCGAGTCATCAATCACTCCGCGGAAGCGGGCGAGGTGTCGATCGAAGCCCTCGACGACACGGATCGAGACTACCCGATGTCGACGTTGACGTTGGACGCCAGCGAGACGAAGCACTTCAACTCCAACGACCTGGAAATGGGCAACGACGACAAGGGGCTGTCCAGCGGAACCGGTGCCGGCGAGGGAGACTGGCAGCTCGTGCTTTCGGGCGATCTGGACATCGAGGTGCTCTCCTATATCCGCACGACGACCGACGGCTTCCTGACCTCGATGCACGACAGCGTGCCCCGCGACGGCGTCCGGCATCGCGTGCCGACGTTCAATCCAGGTTCGAATACGGATCAGGTCAGCCAGCTGCGGCTGGTCAATGCGGGCGACGCAACCGCCGAGGTCACGATCCGGGGCATTGACGACCAGGGCGAACAGTCCCCGGGAACCGTCTCGGTTTCCGTGTCTCCCGGGACATCACGGACCCTCACGGCGCAGCAACTGGAAGACGGTGCCGACGACCTCGAAGGCACACTCGGGGATGGAGCAGGCAAGTGGCAGCTGATCGTGGAGTCCGAGCAGCCGGTAATCGTGATGAGCCTGCTGGCGAGTCCGACGGGCCACCTCACCAACCTGTCCACCGCGCCGGCACGATAAGACGTGCGGCCTGTCGACACGAAGTTCGAGGTGCAGCGAGGTTCCGCCTCAGGCCGACGAGCCGTAGGGGACGGGCTTGTCCCGTCCCGTCCCGTCCCGTCCCGTCCCGTCCCGTGCCGTCCGAACGGAGCCGTGGAACAACGGGCGCGGGCGGGGCGCTCCTCCCGGCGCGATAGCCTCGCCCCCACGCCTTCGCCCAATCCACTGCGGCTAGGCATGGAGAGTCCCGTCGATATGGAGTAGGGTTGGGGGTTGTCGATCACGGGGCACCAGCACGGGCCGCTGGCCCGCTGTCGGTTGCCCGCGCGATCCATGAACGGGGTGGCCAAAATGTACGTCACCGGCAAGGCAATCGACCGGCGTACATTCCTGAAGGGAGCGGGAGCGTCCGTCGCACTGCCGTTCCTCACCGCCATGGTTCCGGCCTTGAAGGCGTCCGCGGCGCTTCGCCCCACGCATCGCATCGGCTTCTTCTACGTCCCCAACGGCATCCATCCGCCGAGCTTCCACCCCGCCGGCCAAGGCGGGACCGACTACAAGTTCACACCCGTCCTCGAACCGCTCGCCTCCATCCGCGAGCACGTCACGGTCGTCACCGGCTTGAGCAACATCGCCACGGCCCGGGGCGGCGGGGGCCACTTCAGTG
>JAPOYW010000693.1 GCA_026706425.1 Gammaproteobacteria bacterium | reverse complement strand
CGGATTTCCTAGCCGCCTTTGCCAAGCTGCCCTCCCAGCAGCAACGCGCAGTGCGAACCATGATTTCCCGGTTCGACCACGACTCCCGGGGTGCCGGTCTGAACTACGAGCGCATCGCAAACGCCAAGGACGCCAACATGCGCTCGCTGCGGATCGACGGGAGCTACCGTGCGATCGTGCTGAAACCGGAGAGGGGGGACGTCCACATGCTGTTGTGGGCGGACAAACATGACGACGCCTACGATTGGGCCACGCGGCATGTCTGTACGATCAACGAGGAAACCGGCGCGCTACAGGTCTATCAGCCCCGGCTTGTCGCGGACCAAGCTGTTGATGACGACGCGACCGGGAGCGTAGTGCAAAAACAACAAGGTCACTCGGGTGACTCGGTCTTCGGTGATCTCAGGCATCGCGAACTGGTGCGCCTCGGCGTACCTGCTGAGATGGTTGGCGAAGTCCTCGACATCCGTACCGAGGATGCCCTCGAGGGCCTGGCGCCGCGTCTGCCTGGCGAAGCCTACGACTCGTTGTTTCTCTACATGGCTGGCGACTCCTACGAGGATATCGTCCTGGAGCGCGAGGCACCCCAAAAGGCCGTGGATACTGCAGACTTCGAGGCCGCGCTTGGCCGCGACGACTCCCGCGCTCGGTTCGTTGTCATCGAGGACGATTTGGAACTCGAAGAGATGTTCAACGCGCCGCTCGAGCGCTGGCGCGTCTTTCTTCACCCATCACAACGGCGGCTCGTGGAGCGCCACTGGAACGGACCCGTGCGCGTGCTGGGCGGTGCCGGAACGGGCAAGACGGTCGTTGCCATGCACCGCGCTCGCTGGCTAGCCAAGGAGCTGGAACCCGGCCAACGGGTCCTGTTCACGACGTTCACCCGGAACCTCGCCGCCGACATCCGGAACAACCTGCGGGCGATCTGCTCGCCTGAAGAGATGGAACGAATCGAAGTCACGAACCTCGATCAGTGGGTACACGGTTTCCTGCGGGGCAAACGCTACCGCTTCCGGCTATCGTTCGGACGGGATCGCGAAGCTTGGACCGAGGCCCTATCGGAAAAACCAAGCGACGCAACGTACTCCAATGCCTTTTACAGCGATGAGTGGGAACAGGTCATCCAAGCTAACGGGATCACCACGCGCGCGGAGTATCTGCGCGTTCGTCGAACGGGTCGTGGCGCACGACTGAACCGGGCCACACGAGCAGCCATATGGGGCGTGTTCGAGGAATACCGGGCCCAGCTTGCGGAACGCGGGATCATGGAGGTCGCAGATTGTTACCGGGCCGCCACGGCATTGCTGGGGGACGACCGCACCGGGGCGAACTTCGCGGCGGTAATCGTTGATGAGGCCCAAGACATGATCGCGCCAGCTTGGCGGCTGCTTCGGGCCATCGCACCGGAGGGGCAAGACGACCTGTTCATCGTTGGCGACGCCCACCAGCGCATCTACTCGCGCCATCGGGTCGTGTTGGGGCAGCTCGGGATTGAGATTCGCGGCCGTGCCCGAAAACTGCGTCTCAACTATCGCACAACCGAGGAAACGCGGCGTTGGGCCGCAACATTGCTGCAGGGCCGTTCAATAGACGATCTGGATGGTGGCTCTGACGACAATACCCGGATCCGATCCGCAGCCAACGGTCCGGAACCACGGCTGGAGCATTTCGCTGATCGGGAAGGGCAATCCAACTGGATCATTCGATATCTCACCGATTTGGAGGACCGCGACGAGCCGCTACGCGGCGCGTGCGTTGTGGCGCGTACTCGAGAGGAACGCGACGCGATTGCGGAGGAGTTGGAGGACGCCGAACTACAGGTGGAGGTGTTGGAAGCGGACTCGCCCGATGAGGCCTCGGTAGGTGTCCGTCTTGCGACCATGCGCCGCGTCAAGGGTCTGGAGTTCGACCTCATGGTCATTGCCAGCGTGAACAAAGGCATTGTGCCTCTGCCCGCCGCTGCGTACTCAGTGGACTGGCCCGAGCGCTCGGCTGCGGAAACCGGAGAGCGTGCGTTGCTGTATGTGGCCGCAACGCGTGCGAAGAAGGAGTTGGCGGTATTGAGCTTCGGTGATCCGAGCCCGTTGCTGTCCTAGAGGATGCGTCTTCAGGGTCGCTGAACCACGAGCCGCCCCCTGTCTATCGCCAGCGCAACTACGACCCGCTGACGCATAACCCGTTGGGGCGGATCGTCCAGGTCGGTGCGCAGGTGGCGGAGGTGGCCACGCTGATGGCTACGTACTGGCGTTGGTCTCGCGGCGGAAGACCCGATGAAACACAACCGCGGCCACCAGATGCACTGCTACCACGAACGGGTAACTCGTTCCGGCCGAGAAACCCAGGGTTCCATCTGGATGGCTTCCCAAGCCCCCGCCGCGTTGAGGACGTAAATGGCAACGGTGGACGCCGTGCCGCTCACCAACAGCAGCAGCATCAGCGCTGTCGAAAAGCGCAATCGGCGGCGGCAAGCCCAAAACACGAGGCCGATGCCGTTTACGATCAAGAAGAGCCCGCAACGGTGAGGCCTGATGACATCGATCCCTCGTTAGTGGCCAACATTCCGGCTAGGAACAACCAAGCCGTCGCCCCCAGCTGGCTGCCTACCCACCCGCCGTGCTTCCCATTCCAGCCTTGCTCCGTGTTCCGCTCCATGGGTGATACCCGAAGGCCCGCGAACGACTAGCCCACTTGAAACCCATGCTGCCGAGCATGGTAGGGACCGTCCATCCGCTGCGTCGTCTTGTAAAGCTCGTACCGCCCGTCGCCTGCGCCCAGCTTCACGCTGGCCAGCAATTGTTGCTGGTCGGCGTCCGGCATGGGTTCGAAGCTGCGCGCCGTGGCGACGTTCTCGTGTAGTTCATCCATCGACATCATGCCAACGACGATCGTCGAGACGGGTTGACTCAAAGCGTAACGGATGCAGGTATCGGCACTGATCCCCGCCTGGCCGGTGATGACACCGCCGCCCAGGGTTTTCATGCCGATCACACCGATGCCGCGCTCCAGGCACACGGGGACGATCTCCTGGCCGAAGCTGCGGAACTGGGCGTCCATCATGTTGATCGGCAACTGCACCGTCTCCCAGTCGACGGGCTTGTCCAGCATGGCCTTGTGGATCCAGGCGTTGTCGAAGAAGGTCAGTCCCTCGTCGATTGCGGCGTGCATGATCCGGATGGCCTCGGCCTCGTTCTGGGCAGCCGCGGCCCCGATGTGCCACCCGCCGAGGCAAAGCACAGAGACCTGCTCGCCGGTCCGGCCGAGGGGTCGCATCGGCATGCCCGTCTCTTCCGCCCTCGAGGTGCGGGCGACAAGCTGTGCGCCCAGGGCCAGCGCCGCCGCACCCCTCACCGAGTTGGATACGAACTCTCGCCGCGAAACTTCGCCTTCTTTGTTGGTCGCCATAGACCCCCCAGACTCAGCGTGAACTAGCTCGCCACTGTCTGCATGTTAGACGACGCGTGCGCCGGTCGGCCAATCGTCACCCGGTACGTTCGAATCGAAACGCCTCAATGGCTGAACGTGGGAATTCCTCGCTTCTCTCTGTAGGAAATCCGCTATGCCTAGTGGATTCCGCTCTGCGTTCCCCGATGATCGCCGACCTCGGGGATGCGTTGTCAGGTACCGACGCGCTAGTTGCGCAGATTGTCCGACGGGAACCTCGCGTTGTGCACCGACAACGTGGTGGTAGGATGGCGAGACCAAGACATCCCAAGAAGGACATCGAAGACGCGCTTAGAGAGGCGGAGTCGGCGGGATGGACCGTCTCGAACTCGCCATCCGGGCACCGGTGGGGCTTGCTCCAATGCGGAGAAGCGAGTCGAGGAGGGTGCCAAGTCTCGGTGTGGTCGACCCCGCGCAACGCAACGAATCATGCCAACCATCTGCGGAGATTCGTCAAGCGCTGCCCGCATGACTGGGTAGGTGACTATGGAGCATAGCGACGTGGCGAGCCATCGGTTCACAGTTGTAGTCGATGGTGTTGACCTGCAAAGCGACCAGGGGATCAACGCCCTGTTCTCTGTTGGTTGCGACGACGCGACGGCTGGTCGAGTCGATGGGATTCAATACCTCGAGTTCGACCGCGATGCCGTTACCTTGGACGCAGCGATTCAATCGGCAGTGACCGACTTGCGGCGTCTGGACGGCCTGGAGGTGGTCCGAATCTCGAGTCCGACCCCGTGGTCACGGGCGTCCGGTTAACGAGCCACCAACGCGTTCGGCAACTCGCGCGTTTGACGCGACGCCGAACAATGCGGTCCGCCTCGGGAACCAACCGCAGACGCGCGCAGGCGAATGATGCAAAGAACCACAACAATCGTCGCCTGTCTCCTCTGGCCCGCGTTCGCGATCGCGCAACAGACTGGACACATCGAACGGGCGGTGACCGTGCGCGATGGCCTGACGGCCGCCGGAATCCGCGTCGTGGCGGAGAGCGACACGATGCCGAGGCCCAGGACAACAGTCACCGATGCCAACGGTCGCTATTCGCTTGCGCAGTTGCTTCCCGGGTCTTACCGGGTGACGTTCGAAGCATCCAACGGCGCAAAACACACGTTGACTGCCACGGTCCTGCTCGACCAAGCAACGGTGCTCAGTCTCGAACTGGATACCGCCTCAGATGCCATCGAAGAGCTCGTCGTCGGCAAACGCGTTGCCCACCGCGGCCAAGCGTCGATTGCCAACGCGATCAGTGGCGAGGCGTTGGGTTCCGTCCCGCTCGGCCCCGACTACCGCGACCTCGTGCGGCTCGCGCCCGGCGTTCAGGTGACCCAGGACCGGGTGCGTGGACCCTCCGCAGGCGGCAGCGGGCAGGACAACGTCTACCGCTTCGATGGCGTCGACGTGTCCCTGCCGATGTTCGGGACACTGTCGGCGGAACCGTCGAGTCACGACATCGACCAGCTCACGTTCGCGCGGGGCGGTGCCAAGGCGGTGGGGTTCAATCGGAGCGGCGGATTCTCCATGGACTCCACCGCGAAGTCCGGCAGCGATACCTTCCACGCCGGCATCGAGTACGCCATGGAGCCTCGGGGTTTGGCGGCCGACCGGCGAGGCGTAACCGGGCTCGTTCACTCGACAGGACACCGACCGGCAGCGCATTGTCTTGAACGCGGCAGGTCCGATCCTGCCCTCGCGGCTGTTCTTCTATGCCTCGTACTTCGAGCCTCGAGAAGACCGGACCAACAACGACACGGCGTACGGCCTGGTCAAGGACTACGTCAACGAACGTCGCGAATACTACGCCCGGCTGACCTACGCGCCCATGGATACGGCATTGCTGAACGTCGGCTACCGCACATCCAACCGTGACGAGAACGGTGTCTCGGTGGGACCGCTCGACGCCGACTCGACCTCGCTGGGTGGCGCAGCCGAGCAGACCGTGGCGAGCTTCGACGGTGTCTGGCAGATCGGCCGGACCGAGCTGTCGTTCCGATTCAACAGCTACGATCTCAGCGGTTCGTCCCGGCCCGACGTTGTGCTCCCGGTCCAGCCGAGCCTTTCGGGAACCCTCGACGTCGACAACCTAGATCGCATGGGCCACCTGCTGGTGCCGGCGCTTGTGGACGGCGACGATGCCTTCAACGCGGGCCGTGGCCCCGCTCATCGATCGCTACGGCTACACCGACGCTGGCACGCGACGTGGCGGCGGTGCCGTGGGTGCCCATCCCCGAATCAACGACCAGGCATTCCGCCGCCGCAGCGTCGAGTTCAACGTCGACCGCGAGTTCCAATGGGGAACGATCACCCACGAGGTGCACATTGGAGTACAGCGCCGAGGCCCGCGAGCGCCTGCGCCGCCTGTCCAACGGCTGGGGATCGATCCAAGTGCCTGGCGGTGTTGACGTAGCGGAAGACGGGAGTCCGATCTTCTACGTCGCGACCGTGGAGCAGATGAGTCTACGCCGTCCGGACGGCACCACCGTCGCACCCATCGACTCCCACACCAAATCCACCTCCATCGAGATCAACGACACCGTCGTGTGGAACGCCGTCGCTGTGGATGTCGGCGTCCTGTTCAGCCAGGACGTGCTCTACGGTCAGGGCCTGCGCGCCGCCACCGGCACGGTGTCGGGTTTCGCACTGGCCCCCGGGCACCGGTATCGGATGGTCTCCATCCGTTGGCAGGACATGGTGCAGCCGCGTCTCGGCGCTACTTGGAGCTACAACGGCACGGACACCGTGTTCGCGAACTACGCTCGCTACAACCCCGAGGCGAGTTCGCTTGCCCGGGCGGCGTCGTGGGACCGCAACACCCGCGCGTCGCTGCGCGTGCTGTTCGACGAGGCCGGGCGGGTGATCTCCAGCGAGCCGCATCCCCGGTCGTCCGGCAAGGGTGTTCCAGGACGGTTTGAAGCCGAGGCGCATCGGCGAGTGGACGCTCGGCACAACGCGCGAGCTACGCGACGGGCTCACCCTCCGCGGTCACCTGCGTCGACGCGAGGGATCGCGCTTCTGGGAGGACACCTGGAACGGATCCCGGGGCTACGACAACGCACCCCGCACATCGCCGCCCAAGGTCCCTACGTGCCCGGCTTGGACGCGATCCGCGCGGAGATCGGTGGATCGAGCTACGTCATCGCGGCCCTGGACGACGCCTATACCCGCTACTGGGAAGCGGCGGTCGAGTTGGAATGGCGCGGGGCGCGGGGCTATCTCAACGCCTCCTACGTGCATAGCCGCTACACGGGCAACTTCGATCAGGACAACACCAGCACCAACAACGACGCGAACCTGTTCATCGCCTCGTCGAACCTGGCCGGCAACTGTGGGATCGGAAGGACGGCGTGCTTCGCGGCGACCGGCCCCACGTCCTGAAGGCGTTCGGCAACATCAAGACGCCGTGGTCGGGGGGCAGCCTCGGCGCGTTCCTGGTCTATCAGTCCGGGCAACCGTGGGAGGCCTGGCATGCGACGGCCTACGGGCTGCCCACCTACTTCTCGTCGACGATTCGCTATGCCGAGGACGCCGGCAGCCGAAGGAGCCCAAGCCATTGGCAGTTGGATCTCCGCTACACCCATCGGCTCCCCCTGCCCCTCGGCGCCGATGCCGAAGTCCGCATCGATCTCTTCAACGTGTTCGACCGGCAGACCGGCTACAACCTCAACCCGGTGGCGCGGGGCGCGACCTTCGGGGAACCGCGCAGCTACTTCGACCCGCGACGGGTACAGGTGACCATCGGTTTGGACATCTAGACAACCAACCCGGTGCCGCCTCGGCGCGGGTCGCCAACGGCAAGGAAGTGACCATCGCGCTCGCCCGCGATGTGAACGCCGCCGAAGAACAGGTTCGTTCGCCCCCAGTGTTCGACCTCGTCGAACGCGTCCTCGAGTGCGGACTCCGTTTCCGGTGAAAAGCCGCCTTCCAGGCTGAGCAGGTCGCCTTCCACATGCAGTCGTGGCGCCGCGACGGCGGCTTCCGGCGAAAAACCCGCCCGCACCAGATGGTCGATGGCCTGGACGATGGCGCTGCGGATCCGATTCGACCCCCCGGTACCCAAGACCAGCCGTTGATCCGACTTCTCGACGAACGTCGGTGCCATCATCGATGCCAAGCGCGTGTCCGGCGTCCAGCTGTGGAAACCCCCGGGGTTGATGTCCTCTTCGCCGAGCATGTTGTTCAACGCGATCCCCGTTCCGGGAATGAACCGGCCGCAACCCTCCCCGTTGGAGACCGTCATGGCTGCCAGGTTGCCCTCGCGGTCCGCGACGCTGATGTGGGTCGTGCCGCGCCGGGCGAGGGCGCGTCCGCGCATCGCGTCCCGATAGCGACCGACGAGTTCCGCGTCGAACTCCGCCGCTGTGCCCGACTCCAGGCGGGCCTGGTTGGTCAAACGCATGGCGTCGGCGAGGTTCGCGATGCGCTGGGTTTCGGTCTGGGGCTCGGTGTCATCGAGCAGGCCGAGGGTCAAGGCGATCAGCAGGCCGCCCGTGGACGGCAGGGGGTTCGTTGCGATCTCTGCGCCGCGATAACGCAACACAAGCGGCTTGCGCCGAATCGTGCGATAGCTCGCGAGGTCTCCGGGACGGATCTGGCCCCCCGCTCGGCATAGCTCGACGAGGCTGGCGGCCATCTCGCCCGCATAGAAGACGTCGGCACCCTCGTCGCGCAGGGCCTCGAAAGAGTCCGCCAACTCGGGCTGGCGCAGGAGATTACCTTCGCCCAAGGGGCGCCTGCCGCCCCCCGCGTACACGCCGCGGACATCCTCGTTGGCGCAGCAGATCGGGGCAACCGTGTCCAGCATGTACGCCTGGAGAGGCGTCACGCGAACCCCCGTACGAGCGGCGTCGATCGCCGGCTGCATCAGGCGGGCCATGGGCAGGCGGCAGAGATCCTCGTGAATGTCGAACATGCCTCGCACGTAGCCGGGCGTGGCCGCAGCGCCGACGCCGATGTGGAATTCCTGCCTGACGCCTCCGAAGTCCACCTCGACATCGTAGAAGTCGAGGGTGTCGGGCGCTTGCCTCGCCAACGGCGTCTGCACGAAGAAGTCGTAGACCACCGGATCGCCGCTTGCCGGGCGCGCGAGCAGAAAACCGCCCCCGGCAAGGGAGGCGAGGATGGGTTCGCAAACGCAAGCGGCGCACTGCGCGGCGACAACGGCATCGAAGGCGTTGCCACCGTCCTTGAGAACCTCGGCGGCAGCGGCGGCGGTCACCGGGTGGCCGCAGGCGACCGCGCCCAACCTACCCCCCGGCATTCGCGGCGGCCATCACCGGTCGACAGGCGTAGGTTTCGTCTCCGCCGGTGCGACAGGTTCAACACCAGGCACAGGCCATGCTTCGACCTGCTTGAGGAGCGCGTACTGAAGCGCCTGCAATCCCTCGTCGAGCTTTGAGTCCGCTCTGTCGTCGGCGTAGACCGCGTCAAGCCTATCCGTGACTGTGTCCGCTCCCATGTTCGTCAGCCTATCGCGCACTTGAGTTGATCGACAAAGACCCTAGTGTCGGCGAAATAGCTCGGGTACGCATCGCGCAAGGCGTCGACCGACGCGACCCGGACGAGCACGGTGTCGGCGCCGGGAAAGTGCTTGATCGCCGCTTCCACCTCCTCGAAGGCGAGTATGGCTTCCTCGCGCTCGCGCTCGGCGTATTCGTTCCAACGCACGCGCGCAACGTCGTCCGGCATCGAGTCGACAATGATGTGGAAATACTCCGCCTTTCCGTTTCGAACGTGCCCCTCTAGTACGCGCAGCGTCTCGCGATACCTCTCGAGCCTCGCTACCGCGTCCACGCCATGCGCGACCTCAGACAGTTCCTCCCGCACCGCTTCTCGCGTCTTCGGTGTTTCCGGCACCAGCGGACGGCCTTCAGCGAAAGCCATCTCGGAACCCATGAGGGCGAACAGGCGCAACCATCGCTCGTCACCCACACTGGACTTCAGCGCTTCGCCGGAGAAGGTCCCAACCGTCTCGACGGCAGTTGCCCAGACGTGCTGCAACCGGGAGCGAAGCTGGATTTCGATCCGCATTCCCTCGTAGACCGCTTGTTCTTCACCTCCTGGTCGAAACCGGCTCACCAAGTGGACTCCGCGATAGCCGCTGGCTCTCGGTTCGGCAATGTAGTCGTCGGAATGGATCACCGCGTGCGGTGACGGCTCGCTGCCGTAGCGGCCCTCGATGCTTCGAACCTCCGCCTCCGACGGCAGGACGACGCGACATCCGCCGACATCCTGCATTCTCCCGCGTCCCCTCCGATGGAACCGGCGAAGCTTGGCCTCGATGGAAGACAGGCGTTTCAGACGCGCGGCGACGACGGCCTCCTCACCGAATCCCGCGACCCTCTGCTGCAACTCCGTGCGAATGCAATCGAGAGGCAAACTGTGCGCTGCTCGCCAATTGTTGACGACCGAGCGGGCGTTACGCAGCTCATCCAGCGAACTCGACGGCGCAATCAGCTCGTCGCCCGCTGCGTTAACCCGCGTGCGGGAATAGAGCGGCTTGGGAGACGACGCTTCGGACGTTGCCTCGATGGGTCTCTTTGACATGGTGGCGGGGGCTCGGCAGTCCTCGACCGAGAAATCGGGAGTATCGCATGTTGAAGGGTCCGCCTCCCTCCTCCTTTCTGATCGTTCCTCCTAGTTCCAAGTCGATGGTCGACACGGCTCGACGCCTTCGCGTAGACTCCAAGTCGTTGTCGGGGAGCCTTCGGGCTGAGACGCCAGTCTTCGACGAGGACTAAGCGGACCCGCTGAACCTGATCCGGCTAGTACCGGCGTAGGGAACAATGCCCCCGACGCAAGCGTTAACCAGCGGTGGCCGCCTATTGGCGCTACCGCAGTAAGGGGGCTTCGATGGCTTACGTTACCGACGATCTTTCCGCCACCGCGCAGCTTGACCCTGAGATGCGCCGACCGCTCGCCAGTTCACGCAAGGTCAGCGTGACTGGGATCCAGCCCGGGGTCGACGTCAAGATGCGCGAGATCACCCTGTCGCCAACCCCGGTGCTCGGCAACGGCGGACAATCGCGCTTGGAGCCGAACGCGCCGGTACGCGTGTACGACACGTCCGGTCCGTACACGGATACCGACGCCGAGATCGACATTCGGCGCGGCGTGCCGAGACTGCGGGAGGCCTGGATCGAAGCCCGCGGTGACACCGAGAGACTGGATGCGTTCTCTTCCCGGTATACGCGGGAACGCAATGGCGACGAGAACCTCGACCGGCTGCGCTTCCGGGACATTCCCCTGCCAAGGCGTGCCAAGGCCGGCAGGAACGTCAGCCAAATGCACTACGCCCGCCAAGGCATCGTGACGCCGGAGATGGAGTACATCGCCATCCGCGAGAACCTTGCGAGGGCGAACCCGGACGCCGATTTCAGCCAGCATGCGGGCGAGCACTTCGGAGCCCGGTTGCCGAAGGAGATCACGCCGGAGTTCGTGCGCGACGAAGTGGCGGTCGGGCGCGCCATCATCCCCTGCAACATCAACCACCCGGAGTCCGAGCCGATGATCATCGGCCGAAACTTCCTGGTGAAGGTGAACGCCAACATCGGCAACTCCGCCGTGACGTCCAGCATTTCCGAAGAGGTCGAGAAGATGGTCTGGGGCACGCGCTGGGGCGCGGACACCGTGATGGACCTGTCCACCGGCAAGCACATCCACGAGACCCGGGAGTGGATCGTGCGCAACTCGCCGGTGCCCATCGGCACCGTGCCGATCTACCAAGCGCTCGAGAAGACCCGGGGCGTCGCGGAGGATCTCACCTGGGAGATCTTCCGGGACACGCTGATCGAGCAGGCGGAACAGGGCGTCGACTACTTCACGATCCACGCCGGCGTGCTGCTGCGCTACGTGCCGCTCACCGCCGAGCGGGTCACCGGCATCGTCAGCCGCGGCGGCTCGATCATGGCCAAGTGGTGTCTCGCGCACCACGAGGAGAGCTTCCTCTACACGCACTTCGAGGAAATCTGCGAGATCATGAAGGCCTACGACGTCTCGTTCTCCTTGGGCGACGGCCTGCGCCCAGGTTCCATCGCCGATGCCAACGACGCTGCCCAGTTCGCCGAGCTGGAAACGCTCGGCGAGCTCACCGAGATCGCCTGGAAGCACGATGTCCAAGCCATGATCGAGGGCCCCGGCCATGTGCCGATGCAATTGATCAAGGAGAACATGGACAAGCAGCTCGAGGTCTGCAAGGAAGCGCCGTTCTATACCTTGGGGCCGCTTACCACCGACATCGCGCCGGGCTACGACCACATCACGTCCGCGATCGGCGCCGCTCAGATAGGCTGGTACGGCTGCGCCATGCTCTGCTACGTGACCCCCAAGGAGCATCTGGGCCTCCCCAACAAGGAGGATGTCCGGGAGGGCATCATGGCCTACAAGGTTGCCGCCCACGCCGCCGATCTCGCCAAGGGCCATCCGGGTGCGCAGATCCGCGACAACGCGGTGTCCAAGGCGCGTTTCGAGTTCCGCTGGGAGGATCAGTTCAACCTCGGGCTCGATCCCGACAAGGCCCGGGAGTTCCACGACGAGACGCTCCCCAAGGATTCCGCCAAGGTCGCCCATTTCTGCTCAATGTGCGGCCCCAAGTTCTGCTCCATGAAGATCTCCCAAGAGGTCCGCGAAGCCGCCGGCGTCAACTCGGACCGGGTCCGCATGATCGATGTCGAGGCCGAACTAGCTCACAAGGCGGAGGAGTTTCGCGAGCACGGAAGCGAGATCTACCAGCGCGTATAGGGTTGGTAAGGATTCACTGACATGGACATCGCCATTGTCGGTGCCGGCCTGATGGGACGGTTGCTCGGTTGGCGGCTGACCGACGCGGGACATCGGGTGACGCTCTTCGAACGGAGCGAACCGAACGAGCCCGGGAGTGCCGCCCATGTCGCTGCCGCAATGCTCGCGCCGATGAGCGAACTGCCGGACAGCGATCCCGCAATCTTCGAGATGGGCACGGCGAGCCTCAAGGTCTGGCCCCAATGGCTCACCACGCTCGATGTACCGCATGGTCTCGACGGGGCGATCGCCGTGGCACATCGGACCGATGTAGCCTTGCTCGAGACATTCGAACGCGTATTGCGTGCCCGCAGCGACGAACCACCCAAGCGGCTGGACCGTGCCGGACTGAACGATCTGGAGCCTGGCCTCGCATCCGCGTTTACGGGGGGCCTGTTCCTCCCCCGCGAAGGTTGGATCGACAACCGCGCTCTGTTGGCCGCGCTGGAGAATCGGTGCGGTGAGATCCGCTACGCCCAATGCGTCGATCTGGACGGCGATCCCCTCTGGCGCCGACGCCGGCCGAGCTTCGATGCGTGGGTGGACTGTCGCGGTGCGGACGGCGACGAACCGGGTCTGCGCGGCGTCCGGGGCGAAGTTGTTCGTCTGCACGCACCCGAAGTCGCCTTGACGCGGCCCATCCGGCTTATGCATCCCCGCTACCAGTTGTACGTTGCGCCTCGTGGCGACCACGAATACGTGGTGGGTGCGACCCAGATCGAGAGCGACAGCCGCACCGGCGTCTCCGTGCGCAGCGCACTTGAATTGCTGTCCGCCGCGTTCAGCCTCCACACCGGCTTCGCGGAGGCGGAAATCCTCGCCCTCGACCTGGGGTTGCGCGCCGCCTTCGACGACAACGTACCACGAGTGCACTGGCGTGACGGCGTCCTTCGCGTCAACGGTCTCTACCGGCACGGATTCCTCGTCGCGCCCGCCGTGGTCGCGCAGGCGGTTCAGGCCATCGAACACCCGGAGTCGAGCGGATGCACATCTCAGTCAATGGCCGGCTGACCGAGCTCAACGGCTCTGCCGAGAAAACGCCGCGGCTCGACCGCGTGCTCGTCGATCTCGGCTACCGGAACCGCCGGGTCGCCGTAGCCGTCAACGAGACGTTTGTTCCGCGCACCGCCTGGGCGGACCGGCTCATCGAATCCGGCGACCGGCTGGACGTCGTGGCACCCATCCAGGGAGGCTGAGGATGGCCACGGATCCCTGGACCGTCTACGGCGAGACACTGGGCAGCCGGCTGTTCCTCGGCACGGCCCGCTACCCGTCGCCAAAGGTCATGGCGGACGCCGTACAGGCGAGCGGTGCCGAGGTATTGACCGTCGGGATGCGTCGCCAAGCGCCGAGCGAAGTCGGTGGCGGATCCATCTGGGAACGCATAGCCGGCCTTGGACGGCGAATCCTTCCCAACACCGCCGGCTGCCACACGGCGACGGAGGCGGTCACGCTTGCGGAAATGGCCCGGGAGATCTTCGGCACCGACTGGATCAAGCTCGAGGTCACCGGCGACGACTACAACCTGCAGCCCGACCCCTACGGCCTGATCGACGCCACCGCACAGCTCGTCGAACGCGGGTTCAAGGTATTTCCGTACAGCACGGAAGATCTCGTCGTCTGCACGCGTCTGCGCGACCTCGGCTGCGAGATCGTCATGCCCTGGGGATCCCCCATCGGCACCGGCAAGGGGTTGCTCAATCCCTATGCACTGGAAACCCTTCGCGCCCGGCTGCCGGACGTCTCGCTGGTCGTGGACGCCGGAATCGGCCTCCCGTCCCACGCCGCCCGGGCGATGGAACTCGGCTTCGACGGCGTGCTGCTGAATACGGCGGTGGCCCGCGCCGACGACCCCGTGGAAATGGCGAGCGCTTTCGCACACGCCGTGCGAGCCGGTCGCATCGCCCACCGAGCCGGCGCCATGGCCCAGTCGGAGACCGCCGAACCCTCGACGCCGGTGGTCGGCACCCCGTTCTGGCACGATCGCCGCGCCTGATTCGAATGCCCGATGTTGCCTGGACCATCGCTGGGTCCGATAGCGGCGGCGGTGCCGGCATCCAGGCGGACCTTCTCACATTCCACGACTTCGGCCTGCATGGCGCGAGCGTCGTAACCTGCGTCACGGCCCAGAATACGACTGCGCTTGCGGACAACCACGTCGTTCCCGCCCCGACCGTCAGAGCACAGCTTCAAGCGCTATGGGGCGATCTTCCGCCCGCCGCGATCAAGATCGGTGCTCTCGGCAGTCCCGACAACGCGAGCGCCGTCCTGGACTTCCTCGATGCCCTGCCAAACGAAGACCGACCGTTCGTGGTATGGGACCCAGTATGCCATGCGTCGGTTGGTGGTACTCTTGGAGTACTGCCTGACGATACTATTGATGCAATGGTACGGCGTGTCGACGTGGTCACACCCAATGCGGAGGAACTCGCCGACACCTGGCGCATCGATCCGGAGAACCCGGCCCAGGCGGCTGGATCGCTGCGCAACCGGGGTGCCGAGCGGGTCTACGTGACCGGTGGCCACGGCGAGACACCGGGGCTCGATCACTGGGAATCCCCCACCCGGAATTTCTCGGTCCAGGGCGAAACGTTGCCCAATCGCGGTGCCCATGGCGGCGGGTGCAGCCTGTCCAGCGCCCTGGCAGCGGCCACGGTTTGCGAGGACGAGGACTCGGCCCCCGTCCTCGCGCACATGTACGTGCACCAAGGTCTGCGCGCGATTGCCCGTGGCGTCGACAGTCCCGGCGCGGGACGACCGCCACTGCCGCATCTCGGCTGGCCGGGCGATGCCGAAGACCTGCCGAGGGTCGTAGACGCCGGGCGCGCCGTTGGTCCCGGCTTTCCCCCGTTGTCGCGTCCCATCGGTCTGTACGCCGTCGTCGGCAGCGCCGATTGGGTACGACGTTGCGTCGAGCTTCGCGTCGACACCGTGCAACTGCGGGTCAAGGACCTGCCGGCGCCTGCGCTTCGACGAGCCGTCGCGCAAAGTGTCGCTGCCACCGAGGGCTCGAGCACCCGGCTCTTCGTCAACGACTTCTGGCGCGAGGCGATCGACGCCGGCGCCTACGGCGTGCACCTCGGACAGGAGGACCTAACCGATGCCGACCTTCCCGCGATCGCCGCGTCCGGCATTCGATTGGGCGTAAGCACGCACAGCTACTACGAGATCGCCCGCGCCCACGCAGTTGCACCGAGTTATGTCGCAATCGGCCCCATCTACGCCACGTCGACCAAGCCGATGAAGTTCGCGCCGCAAGGAGTCGCGCGCCTCAAGCGTTGGGTGAACCTTCTCAAGTCACGCTATCCGCTCGCCGCCATCGGCGGCATCGACATCGAACGGGCGCCCGGCGTCATGGCCACCGGCGTCGGCAGCATCGCCGTGGTGCGCGCCATCACGGAAGCCCCGGATCCGGCGGACGCGGTCACCAGCCTCCGCGCCGCAATGCGCGCTGGTCACGCCGACGTGCGCTTGTCTCAGTGAACGCGGCAAGAGGCCCCGCCTCGGCTCAAGCTCCGATGCCGTATTGTCGCCGCCACTCGCCGGGCCCGGGATCCGCGAGCGGCTGTGGCGAACCGCCGCGCCGAGAGTTACCCTGCGCGCGGCCTACAGCGTCTCGTGAGTACACGAGCCGTTCAAGAGCGATCCCAACCGTTTCGCCAAATGCAGACCTACATGTGAACATCAGGGTTGCTCAAGGAGTCTAGACGGATCGAGTCATGAAGATCCTCATCCTCGGTGCCGGTCAAACCGGCGGCACCCTCGCCGAACACCTCGCCAACGAGACTTTCGACATTACCTTGGTGGACCACGACAGCGCGCGCCTCAAGGACCTCAAGGACCGCCTGGACATCCAGACGATCCACGGCCATGCCTCGCGCCCGGACACCTTAAGGGCTGCGGGCGCCGACGATGCAGACCTGTTGATCGCGGTGACCAACAGCGACGAGGTCAACATGGTCGCCTGCCAAGTGTGCTACTCGCTGTTCCAGACGCCCACGAAGATCGCCCGCATTCGATCCAACGAATACATCACGGGATCCAACGGGGACGACGCGGACATTCGCTTCTTCAGCCGCGACCACATGCCGATCGACGTCCTGATCAATCCCGAACGCGTCGTCATGGAGCAGATCAAGGAGTTGCTCGAACATCCGGGCGCGCTGCAAGTCGTCGACTTTGCCGAGCGGCGTGTCCAGCTCGTCGCCATGCGGGCCTACCACGGCGGGCCGCTGGTACGCCAGCAATTGCGCTCGCTCCGGGAACACATCCCGAAAGTCGACACCAAGGTGGTGGCGATCTTCCGCGACGGCCGGCCCATCGACCCCACCGCGAAGACCGTCATCGAGGTAGACGACGAAGTGTTCTTCATCGCGCCGGCGAAGGACATCAACGCCGTAATGTCGGAGTTCAAGCACGAAGAACGACCGCACAAGCGGGTCATCATCGCCGGGGGCGGCAATATCGGCCTGCAGCTGGCGCGGGCCATCCAGGACGACTTCAGCGTCAAGGTGGTCGAGTTCAGCGAAACCCGCGCCGGATTGGTCGCCGAGCGGTTGACGAGGGCCGTGGTGATCCACGGCAACGCCACCGACCGCGACCTCCTGATCCAGGAGAACGTCCGCGACACCGATGCGTTCTGCGCCGTCACCAACGACGACGAAGTGAACGTGATGTCGTCCCTGCTTGCGAAGCGCCTAGGCGCGCGGCGGGTAATCTGCCTGATCGCGAAGCCCGCCTATGTGGACCTGATGCAGGAGACCGACATCGACATCACCCTGTCGCCGCAGTTGACGACGATCAGCTCGATCCTGTCCCACGTTCGGCGCGGCGACGTGGCCCGCGTACACAGTCTGCGCCGCGGTGCCGTGGAGGCGATGGAAGCGGTCGTTCATGGCGATGCCCGGCACAGCCGGGTCGTCGACCGCCGCATCGACCAGATCACGTTCCCCTCCGGGGTCACCGTCGGTGCGATCCTGCGCGACGACGAGGTCATCGTGGCCCGCGACGATGCCGTCATCCGCAGCGAGGACCACGTCATCCTGTTCCTGGCCGACAAGACACGAATCCGCGCGGTCGAGCGACTGTTCCAAGTGGGCTTGGGCTTCTTCTAAGGAGCGTCAAGCCGCACCATGCGCATCGCCCCCATTCTGCGCGTCACCGGCGGCCTGCTGATGCTATTCAGCGTGGCCCAACTCGTGCCGGTGGCGGTCGCGCTGTTCTACAACGAATCCACGATCACCCCGTTCCTCGCCGCGTTCGCGATCAGCTTCCTGGTCGGCGGCTTGCTGTGGATCGGCGGCCGGGGAGAGATCGAGCTGCGCAGTCGGGACGGGTTCCTGATCACCGTGCTGTTCTACCTGGGACTGGGTTTCACCGGCGCGGTGCCGTTCCTCCTCGCGCCGTCGGTCGGCGTGGCGTTCACCGACGGCGTCTTCGAGTCGCTTTCGGGTTTGACCACCACCGGCGCCACGGTGCTCGCGGGACTCGACGATCTGCCGCGGTCGGTGCTGCTATATCGGCAACTGCTGCAGTGGCTCGGGGGGATGGGCATCATCGTGCTGGCGGTGGCGGTACTGCCGATGCTTGGAGTTGGCGGCATGCAGCTCTACCGCGCCGAGTCGCCGGGACCGGTCAAGGACACCAAGCTCACGCCGCGCATCGCGCAAACGGCCAAGGCACTTTGGTACCTGTACCTCGGGTTCACGGTGGCATGCGCGCTCGCGTACTACTTCGGCGGAATGAGCGTCTTCGATGCGATCTGCTATTCGTTCTCGACGGTCGCCATTGGCGGCTTCGCCCCCCACGATGCCAGCGTGGGATATTTCGACAGCGTCGCCATCGAGTCCGTGGCCATCGTGTTCATGGTGCTCTCGGGAATGAGCTTCGCGCTTCACTTCACCGTGCTGGCCAGGCGCAGCTTCGCTCCCTATGCCCGGGACAACGAACTGCGCCTCTACGTCTGCGCACTCGGCACCGTCGCCGCAATCGTCATCGTCGTCCTATTGCTCGACGGCATGGCCCCGTCCCAGTCGATTCGGGAGGGTCTCTTCCAAGCGGTATCCATCGCCACCACCACCGGATTCGCGACGACGGACCACAGCGCCTGGCCGATGCTCGCACCCGTGCTGATGATCTTTGCCGCGTTTGCCGGCGGCTGCGCGGGATCCACCGCCGGGGGCCTGAAGATGTACCGGGTGCTGCTCATCTATCGACAGGGCATACGCGAGATCCGACGCCTGATTCACCCCAACGGCATCTTCCACATCAAACTCGGCGAGCAACTGGTGCCCGACCGGGTCGTCGACGCCGTGTGGGGCTTCTTTGCCGTTTACCTGATCGTCTTCGTGACCATGGTCTGCATCCTGCTCGGTGTATCGGACCTCGATTTCCTCACGGCATTCTCGGCCGTCGCAGCCAACCTCAACAATCTAGGGCCCGGGCTCGGCGACGTAGCCGCGAACTACCAAGCCCTCCCGCCGGCGACGAAGTGGGTGCTCATGCTCGCCATGGTTCTGGGACGCTTGGAGATCTTCACATTGCTCGTCGTGCTGACACCCCAATACTGGCGAAGCTAACCGAGCCCGACGTTGCATGTTGGCGCTGCGATCTTTCGTCTTCTACCTTGGCTACGTCGTCTGGTCAGCGATGTGGTCCTCCCTGTCGGTGCTCGTCGGCTGGACGTTGCCGCTGAAACGCCGCTACGAGTTCATCATCGGCGGCTGGACACGGCCCGCGCTGCTCTGGCTTGCCGCAACGTGCGGGATTCGCTGGCGGGTCTCCGGGCGGGAGCACATCCCGACCCGTCCGTGCATATTCCTGGTCAAACACCAGAGCAATTGGGAGACGCTGTGGACACAGACGCTGGTCGCTCCGCAGACAACCCTGATCAAGCGGGAGCTACTGCGGATACCGCTATGGGGGTGGGCGTTCGCCATGGTGAAGCCCATCGCCATCGACCGTTCGAATCCGCGTACCGCCCTGCGCCAACTCATCGAGCAGGGCAAGGATCGACTGGCACGGGGAATGTACGTCACGCTGTTCCCTGAAGGGACCCGCCTGGCACCCGGCGCACCCGGCAAGTTCTATCGGGGCGGTGCGGCGCTTGCCGCGGCGACGGGTCTGCCCGTCGTGGTCATCGCGCACAACGCCGGCCACTTCTGGCCCGCGCGGCAGTTCATCAAGCACCCCGGCACAATCCACGTCGAGATTTCCAAGCCGATCCCCACGGACGGAAAAACGTCTAAAGAAATCAATACGTTATGTGAGGAGTGGCTGAGCCGGGCGATGGCTCGACTAGAATCGGTCTGACCCCCGGTCGCCGCTATACGTCGAGATTCGCGACCGCCAAGGCATTGCTCTCGATGAACTCGCGACGCGGTTCCACCTGTTCTCCCATGAGCGTGGTGAACATCTGGTCCGCTGCGATCGCATCGTCCACCGTGACGCGCCACATCTGTCGTACCTGGGGATCCATGGTGGTCTCCCAGAGCTCTTCCGCATCCATCTCGCCGAGCCCCTTGTAGCGCTGGATGCCAATCCCGCGATGAGCTTCGTCGAGTATCCAGGTCAACGCCTCCACGAAGGTTGACACCCGTCGCTCACGCTCGCCGCGTGCGACATACGCCCCATCCTGGAGTAGATCCTGGAAGACGGCGGCCATGTCCTTGACGGCGTCGTATTCACCGGAAGTGAAGAAGTCGTAGTCGAGCGTCGCGGACTCGGCTACGCCATGGTTCCGCCAGCTGATCTTCGGGCAGAAGACGTGATGCTCGCGGTCTTCCCGAAGTTCGACCGCGAAGGTCGTCTCCGTGGGCAAAACCTCCGCATACGTCTCGATCCACGCGGCCATGCGATCACGGTTCACCAAATCGTCGAGGGATAGCGACGGTGCATCGATCAATGCCTTGGTCAGCTCCGCCGGGTATACCCGGTGCAGTGCATCCAGGCGCGCAACAACGTCCAGATACGACCGGGCGATCCGCTCCAGCACGGCATCGTCGACGGGTGGGGTATCCGACGTCACGTGGAGCCTGGATCCCTCGAGCCCCGCCTGCAGGAAATACGCATTCAGCTCCTCATCGTCCTTGAGATAGCGCTCCTGGCGCGACTTGCTCACCTTGTAGAGCGGCGGGAGCGCAATGAAGACGTGCCCGGCGTCGATCAGTTCCCGCATGTGCCGGAAAAAGAACGTCAGCAACAGCGTGCGGATGTGGGAACCATCCACATCCGCATCCGTCATGATGATGACGCGGTGATAGCGGAGCTTTTCGATCTCGAAATCACCCCGTCCGATGCCGCATCCGAGGGCCGTCACCAGCGTGCCCACCTCCGCCGAAGAGAGCATCTTGTCGAAGCGGGCCTTCTCGACGTTCAGGATCTTGCCCTTCAACGGCAAGATGGCCTGCGTGCGCCGGTCGCGGCCCTGCTTGGCCGAACCGCCCGCGGAGTCGCCCTCCACCAGAAAAACCTCCGACAGCGCCGGATCCTTTTCCTGGCAGTCGGCGAGCTTTCCCGGCAACCCGGCCATATCCAGCGCTCCCGACCGACGGCTCATCTCCCGGGCCTTGCGCGCCGCCTCTCTGGCTCGCGCCGCGTCGATGATCTTGCTGACCACCTGCTTGGCATCCTGCGGGTGCTCCTCGAGATAGGCCGTCAAGTAACGCCCGAGATCCTGCTCCACCGCGGGTTTCACCTCGCTGGATACCAGCTTGTCCTTGGTTTGCGAGGAAAACTTCGGATCCGGCACCTTGACCGAAACGACGCCGGTCAGGCCCTCCCGCGCATCGTCCCCCGTGGTGGCAATCTGTGCTTTCTTGGCGAATCCCTCCCGCACCATGTAGGCGTTGAGCGTCCGCGTCATCGCGGCGCGGAACCCTGCAAGGTGGGTGCCGCCATCCGATTGCGGGATGTTGTTGGTGTAGGTGAAAACCTGCTCCTGGTAGCCGTCGTTCCACTGCAGCGCCACTTCCACGGCTATGCCGTCGTCGCGCGTGTTGGAGAAGTGGAACATTTCGTTCAGGGTAGTCTTGTTGCGGTTGAGGTAGCCGACGAACGCCTTCAAGCCGCCCTCGTAGAAGAACCGCTCCTTCTTGCCTGTTCGCTCGTCGCTCAAGCGGATGGAAACCCCCGCGTTCAGGAAGGCCAGTTCGCGCAGTTTTTTGGCCAGCACGTCGTACTGGAACTCGATGTTGGAGAAGGTCTCCCGGGACGGCTTGAAGTAGCACTCCGTGCCGCGAGAGTCGGTTTCTCCAACAACCGAAAGCGGACCCCGGGGTTCGCCATGGCCGTACATCTGCTGGTAAACCAGACCCTCCCGACGCACAACCAGCCGAAACGTCTCGGACAGCGCATTGACGACGGAGGCGCCGACGCCGTGCAGGCCCCCGGACACCTTGTACGAACTGCTGTCGAATTTGCCGCCGGCGTGCAGCTGAGTCAGGATGACCTCGGCCGCCGACTTTCCTTCCTCTTCGTGCAGGTCGACCGGCATTCCACGCCCGTTGTCCCTCACGGTGACCGACTCGCCGGGATGTATGACCACGTCGATTTCGTCGCAATGGCCGGCGAGCGCTTCGTCGATCGCATTGTCGACGAGCTCTTGCACCATGTGGTGCAGCCCGGTTCCGTCGTCCGTGTCCCCGATGTACATCCCCGGGCGTTTGCGAACGGCCTCAAGGCCCCTGAGGACCTTGATGCTTCTGGAATCGTAGGCCTCTTCGCCCAATTGCGACGGATCGTCGCCGGCCAAGTCACCCACGTCATTCTGGTCGTCTGTCATTTGCGACCCGCCCGAACCTTTCCGACGCCGACGCATCTCATGCGTGTTCGAAATGCCCCTGTTTCACGTGAAACATGCGGCCTCGGCGAGATCCCATCAGAATCTCGCCGATCGCTCCTTCGGTGGAAGTTGCGATGATCTGACAATCCATGTCCTCCAACTGGCGGAAGTACCGTTCGTTGTGCGCCTCATCGAGTTCGGCTCCAAGATCGTCGATGAGAAACAGCGATCGGCTGCCCGCTACTGCTAGGTCCTTCGCTTGTCCCATGCGCAACGCGCTCGCCACGGCCTTCCCTTGCCCCCGGGAAAGCACTTGAGCAGCGCTTTCCGACCCGGAGGTGATGCGAACATCGGCTCGGTGCGGCCCGGCAAGCGTAGTGCCCAATTTTACATCGCGATCCACCTGCTGGCCTAGCACTTCCGCCAAACTATCTGCGTTCCAGCCCTGCGAATAGCCCCATTCCACGTCGAGATCGGGGTCCAGCCTGGTCAGCGACGCCGCCACATGCTCTATGACGCGGTCGAAGTAGTCTCGACGCGCCTGCGCCACGGCTTCGCCAAGCTCCGCAACCTGCTCGGTCCAGGCCGGTAGCGTCTTCAGATCCGCAGCACGTAGCAACGTGTTGCGATGTCTCAGTGCGCGCAGATAGCCGCCAAGAACCGCTGCATAGTCCTGTTTCACGTGAAACACACCCCAATCCAGCCACTGCCGACGACCGCCGGGGCTACCGAACACCAACTCCGGCAGGTCCGGCAGCAATAGTTGAATGGGAAGCAACGAGGCAACTCTCGACGATTGCCGGATGACCTGGCCATCGCGCCGGAGCTCCACCCGCCCGCGCTTCTCCCGCGCATAGCCCAAACGCACCCTGCCGACCGACTCGTCCGCCAGCAAAGCGGCAATCGACATTTGCTCCTCGCCGTGGCGGATTACGCGGTCGGGGCGGGTCGTTCTAAATGAGCGCCCACGCATCACGAGGTGAACGGCCTCCAGTGCGGATGTCTTCCCGGCACCGTTGGGCCCCACAAGCAAGTTTGCGCGTGGGTCTAGCTCGAGCCTCTCCAAATCGATGTTGCGGACGTTGCCGATGTCGATCCGTTCAACGATCATCAGCCGGATGCCCGGAATGCAGAATAGGGGTGGGCTTTACTTCCCTCTCGCGAGTCGACCACTCCCTGACGGCCTTCGACGCCGCGTCTACCGGGCCCTACTGGCGTCTTGGCATCACGAGGTAAAGGGAGTCCTCATCGCCGGCAGCCTCGATCTTGGCGATCTTGTTGTCCTCCGGAAAAGACAGCTGCACAGCTTCCGTATCCACGGCGTTAAGCACGTCCTGCACATAGCTCGCATTGAAATTGATCTCCATCACATCCCCGTCGTAGTCGACCGCCACGACTTCTTCGGCTTCCTCCTGTTCGTTGTTCGCCGCCCGGATGGTCAACTGTTCCCCGTCGACTTCGAACCCCACGATGCTCGACACGATAGAAGCTCTCTGCAGCGCCCGGCGCAACGTCTCCCGGTCGCTCGTGATGGATCGGCTTATGTTGCGCGGAATCAGCCCTTCGTAGGGTGGGAACTGACCCTCAACCAATCGCGTAGTTAGTGTGTACTCACCTTGTGTGACCCGCAAATGCGTTCGCCCCAAGGAGAATTCGACGTCCAGATCACTATCGGCCATGAGGCGTTCGAGATCTTGGATGCGCTTGCGGGGAACGATTGCCCGCAGCCGGTCGACGCCCTCGGCGCCCCGATCAAGCGTGTGCATCGCCATCCGCGCCCCGTCGGTCGCCACGGCACGCAGGTTGTTGCCGGTGATCTCCAGCAGCAACCCGCGAAGAAAGTAGCGAATGTCCTGGTTGGCCATCGCGAAACTCGTCCGCGCCAGGAGTTTCTGCACTTCCGCCCGTGGCAGCGTGATCGTCACGTCGCTATCGGTGGACTCGAAAGGTACGTATTCCTCGGCGGAAACGGTGGACAACTGGAAGCGGCTCCGGCCCGATCGAACCGAAACGCGTTCGCCCTCCAAAGAGAACGCCACCTCCGCGCCCTCGGGAAGGGACCGCCAGATCTCCGCCAGCTTCTGTGCCGGTACGGTGGTCGCGACGGATTCCGTCCCCTCGATCTCGACGCCATCGGTCAGCTCGACGACGAGCTCGACTTCACGGTCCGTCCCGCGCAGGGTCAGGCGATTCGCGTCGGTCTGAACGAAGATGTTCGAAAGTACCGGGAGCGTATGGTGCCGTTCAATCACGCCGTTCAGAATCTGGAGCGGTCGCAGCAGGGTGTCTCGATTCGTCCGAAATTTCATTCATCGCTCCTTCAGTTGGCGTTCCATCACGCCCTGATCGAGCGCGGTCAATTGGTCAGCAGGCGCGAAAGGATCTTGTAGTCTTCCGCGATGTCGGTACTGCTCTCCCGAAGAGCGTTGATTCTACGATAGGCGTGGAGCACGGTTGTATGGTCGCGCCCCCCGAATTTCTCTCCGATGTCCGGCAACGAGTTCCTCGTGAACTCCTTCGCCAAGCACATGGCGATCTGCCGAGGTCGGGCTACCGTCCTGTTCCGCCGCTTCGACAGAAGGTCCGACACCTTCATGTTGAAGTAGTCCGCCACGACCTTTTGGATGTTCTCCACGGTGACCTGGCGGCCGTGGATGGCGAGAAGATCGTGCAATGCCCGCTTCACCAGGTCGATGGACACCTCGGAGCGGCGAAACTGGGCGTGGGCAATGACGCGCTGAAGCGCGCCTTCCAGCTCCCGTACGTTGGAGCGGATGTTCTCCGCGATGTGGAAGGCAACGTCGTCGGGGACCTCGATCCCTTCGGCCTCGCCCTTCTTCTTGAGGATCGCGACTCTCGTCTCGAGTTCCGGCGGTTCGACCTCGGTCGTCAGCCCGCCGACGAACCGCGACTTCAGTCGTTCCTCCAGACCATCGATCTCGGTGGGATACTTGTCGCAGGTGAGCACCATCTGGTGGTTCTGCTCCACCACCGCATTGAACACGTGGAAGAACTCCTCTTGGGAGCGCAGCTTGTTGGCGAAAAACTGGATGTCGTCGATCAAAAGGACGTCCATGGATCTGTAGTACTGCATGGTCTGGCGGATGGTGCCGCTGCCGATTCCCCTCACCATGTCATTGACGAATTGCTGCGAGTGTAGATAGACGACATTCGCCTCAGGCGTGTTCTCGAGTACTTCGTTGCCGACGGCGTGCATGAGATGTGTTTTGCCGAGTCCCACCCCGCCGTAGAGGCAAAGCGGGTTGTACGACCGCCCGACGTTGGTCGCCACGCGGTGGGCCGCCGCCTTGGCGACCTCATTGGACTTCCCCTCCACGTAGTTCGCGAACACGTGGGATCGGTCGAGATTCGGTTCCCGCGTATCCCGGGACCCCTTCCTCGTCCGCTCGACCCGCAGCGGGGTTCCCACCGATCTCTCGCGGGTACCGACCGTCAGTTCGAGTTCCTGGATGTCCGTGTGCTCGTCGAGGTCGAATAGATCCCACACCAGGGGGAGGTATTCGTCACGGACCTGTTTCTTGACGTGGTCGTTGGGTGCCAGGACGACGAGTTTCGTGCCTTCCAAGCGCACCTGGAGGGGTCGAATGAAGGTATTGAATTGACGAGAGGTGAGTTCCTCCTCGAGTCTGGCCAAGCACCTGCGCCACGCCAGAGGCACCCCATCGGAATCCTCCGGCTCGTCCACCCAACCTGGCATGCGCCCCCCTGGGTTATCGTTATTCTTCATCGCCACCACGAGCCCTAGCGTCTCGGCGAATCGAGCGGTCATTCTAATGACACATCGGCGCTCTTGGCTACGCGTCTCGCGCCAAAAAAACGATGTTTTTCGGTTTTCTTGCCAATTCAAAAGCTTAACGCCCGAGCCTCGGGACGGGCCTAATCTGCCCGGCTGTGCGTAAGCTGTGGACATCATGTAGGACGTTCCAGGGAATCTTCTCCCCGGCTTCTGGGACCCCCCAATCACCCCAGCTTTCGCGCATGCTGTCAAGCCGATACCCACAACATGGCGTGTAGGAAATCTGCCATCGTTTCCGTAGGTTGATAGCCACTTCCACAGTCAGCCGATGGCCCAACAACAACGACAAGGTTATCTGCCTAGATAGCGATAGTTCGATATTGGGGCCGGTGGACGAAGCTCGCATCCAAAGGCCTGGCTGCCAGCGGCAGGGTGATTTCACGCTAAGGGATCATCGCCGGTAGCGGTGCCGTTGGGCTGGCGCGGCGGACAAGGCGCGCCGCCGATGGACGCGGCGGCGGGCCGAGCGGACGGAACTGGACGCCGGGGGACGTGGGCGGACGGTGGAGGGTGTTCGCGGAGCCGGGGGCTGCGGGAAGCCGGGCGTCTCAGCGCGGCGACAGGATGGCGTCGAGGGCCTCGTGTCGGCGCATTGCGAAGTGCAGGGTCGCCTCGGGCAGGTAGCGGAAGCCGCTGTGGAACACGACGGCGAGGGCGATGTTG
>JAPOYW010000227.1 GCA_026706425.1 Gammaproteobacteria bacterium | reverse complement strand
CTCGAGTTCCCGGACCAGGCTCGCCTCTCCGTAGCGAGGCGGCGGCCGGGTGAAGTGCTGGACCGCATCGGTGTCTGCCAGGTAGAGCCCGTCGCCGATTGCGTAGTCGGGCAGCGCGTCCTCGTCGTCCCCACGCGAAGGCGGCGACAGAACCCGCGTGAACCCGTCGAACCGGACGACTCGTCCACGTCGGGCGAGTTCGAACTCGCCCGCATCCACTGTGACGGTCGTTGCCAGGTATTCGGCCGGGCTCATCTGGCAGGCGACGAACCGACGCCAGATCAGGTCGTAGAGCCTCCGCCCGTCGGCATCGACCCCTGCGGATGGGCCGATTCCGGCGAGGTCCGTCGGTCTGATCGCCTCGTGCGCCTCCTGGGCCGTCGACTTGCTGGCGAAGACGTTCGTCGATGCCGGGAGGTAGCGCCTGCCGTACTCCTTGCCGATGTGCGCCCGCACGGCCGCCACCGCCTCCGGGGCGATGTTCGTGGAGTCGGTACGCATATAGGTGATGTGGCCCGCCTCGTAGAGGCGCTGCGCGACGGTCATTGACCGGCGCACGCTGAATCCCAAACGCGCGGAAGCCGCCTGCTGCAGGGTCGACGTGATGAACGGCGGCGGCGGCCGGGTCGTCGTGTTCCGGTCCACCCGGTCGCGCACCGAGAACGATCGATCGCGCAAACGCGCAACGGCCTCCTCCGCCGCGGCCCGATTGACCGGACGGAAGTCCTTGCCATTCTCCTTGACGACCTGGAAACGGACAGGCGACTCGTCCCGCCCGGGTGGATCGCTGCGGAGCAGATCCGCGAACGCCTCCCAGTACTCCTCCGGCGTGAACGCCCGGATCTCGCGCTCTCGTTCCACGACCAACCGCACCGCGACCGACTGGACGCGTCCCGCGGACAGACCCCGCGCGACCTTCGACCACAACAGCGGAGACAGTTCGAAGCCGACCACCCGATCCAGGAACCGGCGCGCCTGTTGCGCGTTGACGCGGTTCTCGTCGATCCGGCCGGGATTCGAGAACGCTTCCTCGACGGCGTTTTTCGTGATCTGGTTGAAAACGACCCGACGGTAGCGATCCGGCGATCCGCCCAGCACTTCGGTGAGGTGCCACGCGATGGCTTCGCCCTCGCGGTCCAAGTCCGTTGCCAGATACACCAGGTCGGACCGGTTGGCGAGTGCCTGGAGTTCCCGAACGACCTTTTCCTTGCCGGGAATTACTTCATAGGTCGCCGACCAGCCCTTGTCCGGATCGACACCCATGTTACTGACGAGCTGCGAGCGGGCACGTTTGCGCCGGTATTCTTCGCGCCGCTTCGGCGAAAGCTTGCGGGTCTTGGCCGCCTCCTTGGCACGCTGCTGCGCCCGTTCCTTGGGGTCGACGGTGCTACGACGGGTCGGCAGGTCGCGGACGTGTCCCGCGCTGGATCTGACGACGAAGTCGCGTCCGAGATAGCGATTTATGGTGGGGGCCTTGGTGGCCGATTCGACGATCACCAGGGAACGGGCCATGAGGCTCCTTTTTCTCGTTGTTGGGACGGGCGCGACTAAGCTGCAACCACCTAGCGACCGTCGGTCATGGTTTGGCGCGCATATATACGCCGGTTTTCGGCCCTGTCAACCGTTGGGGTTGTATCAGTTTGCCGCTAGCGCGGCCTGTTCGGCGTGCCACCGTCAAGTTCCCGATGCAATTCGCCGATAGCTTGTAGACCCTCTCGAATGCCCCCCACGACCGTCTCCGGACTGTCGCCGTCAAGACGTTCGGAACCGTACCAACTGACGTAGCGCGTATGGGCCTCCACAGCCGCGCAACCACCCGGCATACCGTCGAGGACGGCTGCGATGTCCCGCCAATACGTCGCTTGCATGGCCGGCAATCGGCTAGGCGGCGACAACGTCGTCCAGCCCTCAAGGTAGCGGTTCTCCCGGTCGGACTTGAGCAGCAGCCAGCTCGGCGCATTCGGCACTGGACGGGGCAGCGCAAGTCGATAGGCCACGCAATCGATGGTCGCATCCCTTCGCTTCCCGCCAGCGGAGACGCGTTCCTCGGGGCGGGAATCGACCTTCGGCAGAGCCGCGATCTCGACAACCAGCCCCGCCTGGCGAGCAGCCGAGCGCAGTTGGCCCTGCGCCCGGTCCCGCTTGGACGGCAAGAGCCAGAAGACGGGCCCGATGGCCGCGACGAGGACGATGCCGATGATGATCCAAACCAAGGCGGTACAACCGTTTCCGATGCGGCGCGTTCGGCGCGGATGGTTGTGGCGACATCCGCGATAAGTGTATGGTCGCGCCGATTCCGAACGGGGGCAACACGGGTATGGCCGACTATCGTCGAGTTCTCCTGGCCGTCGACCTGACCGAAGAGTGTCGGCGCGTGGCGAGACGAGCCCGCGCGCTGGCCGCTTCGGCCGGTGCCGAGTTGCACATCGTCCACGCGATCGAACCGTTGAGTCTCGCCTATGGCGGCGACGTGCCGATGGACCTTTCCTCGGTGCAGGATCAGATTCACGAGCAGGCTTGTGCCCACCTTGCCGACTTCGCCGAGGACTTCGGTGTTCCCGAAGGGCACCGCCACCTGGTCTTCGGACGCCCCGAGAGCGAGATTCACCGCATCGCCGAAAGCGAAGCGATGGACTTGATCGTGGTCGGCAGCCACGGTCGGCATGGATTGGCGCTGTTGTTGGGCTCCACCGCCAACGGGGTGCTGCACGGGGCATCCTGCGACGTACTCGCGGTCCGTGTTGGGCGGGACATCGCCCCCGAGGACGACGATGCGTAGAGGCGGCCCTGTCGCGCCCGCTAGGGCGCGCGGCCGCCCGCGACGAACATGCCGAGAGGTCTGGGGGCACGGGACAAGCCGGCGGGACGGGCCGGGTGGCCGAGGGTGGTTGCCCTCCCCCGGCTCCCGCAGATCCGGACG
>JAPOYW010000591.1:13115-26569 GCA_026706425.1 Gammaproteobacteria bacterium | reverse complement strand
GGTGCCGGTATCGGTACGGGTCCACGGTCCGCATCAGCTTGTTGACTGCAGGCTCGCCGAGGCGCGGCAGGATGCCGTGGCGGACGTAGTCGCCCACGGTCTGCGAGAAATAGCCGTAGGCGGCGAAGTGATGCCGCATCGATGCCTCGCTGTTGAGCGCGTCGAATACGATCGGCACGATGGCGGCCACCCGGTCGTCCACGGCACCGACGAGCCAGGTTGTCCAGCCCCGTTTCGAACCACCGGAAACCACGAACCGTTCGATTCTGCGTTCGCCCCACTCGGGTCTCGCCATGACGGCAGTCACTGTATCCATGGCTCGCACGGCGCTTTTGGTCATGGCGTCGAGCGCGAGTCGACTGGGGCCGTCGCCCGTCAACGATTGCGCCCAGTTGTAGGCGATCAGGTCGTCCTCTCCACGCGGCACGCCGTCGCCGTCGAAGACCAGGGGTTGGTTGGGCACCATGCCCAGTTCCGCCACCACGGAGCCGGTGGCGTTCGCGATGGCGATCATCCCGGGGTCGAGAACCTCGGGAACGGTATCCGTGTTTTGGCCGCCGGTGATGTAGAGAAAGCCGACATCGGTTGAGACCTCGGGCGGAATGGATAGACGAAGCCAATGCCGCCATTCGGTTCGGTCAACCTCGGCGTCGGTGAGCCAATGCTGGGACACCATGTCGACGACGACGATTCGCGTGCCCTCGACCTCCTGCGTAGCGGCGATCTGCCAGGCGTGGCTGTCGTCGTCCCTGTCGATGTAGTCATCGAGCGCCGTTCGCGGGGAAAGCTCCGCTGCCGTTGTGGACACGGCGAGGCCTGCAATTAGCACCGGGAGAGTCGTGCGCATCCTATTCCGCTCCGTTCGGATCAACTCGACAGCATACTTCACGCCTTTGAGGTCCGCTGTTCTGTATCGTTTGGTGCAAGCGAACCCGAAGAAACTTGGAGCGATCACATGCCCTACCCCGAGAACGCGCCTTTGGAGGAGTGGCTGGCGCGGGAGCAGCCGGAAGACGTGCTGGAGCCGGACTTGCCGATCATCGATCCCCACCACCATTTGTGGGACATGCGCGGGGAAGGTGCGCCTTGGGAGCAGAACGTCTACCTCTGCGAAGAGATGGCCGAGGAGATCCGGGCATCCGGCCACAACGTCGTGCAGACGGTCTTCGCCCAGTGCGGCGCGTTCTACCGGGCTGACGGTCCGGAGGAGATGCGTTGCGTCGGGGAGACGGAGTTCGTACACGGCATTGCCGCGATGAGCCGGTCCGGAAAGTACGGCAGCGCACGCCTGTGCACAGGGATCTTCAGCACCGCAGACCTCCGGCTCGGCGCGGCCGCGGAGCGGGTGCTCGAAGCACATCTCGCCGCGTCCCCAAACTTCCGCGGCATCCGCAGCCCCTTTCCGTCGGACCTCAACGCACAATTCCAAGAGGGCTACGCGCTGCTCGGCAAGCACAACCTTAGCTTCGACAACTACTCGCCCGACTACGAGCGCCTGCCTACGCTCGCGAATCTGGCGGCGGCACACCCGGAGGTGACGATCATTGTCAACCACCTCGGCGGAAAGATCGACCCGGACGCGGACGGCGAAGCGGTCGCCCGATGGCAGGCGTGCATCGATTCCATCGCCGGTCATCCCAACGTTGTCATGAAATGCGGCGGCGCCCAGCAGCGGGTCGGTCGGGATTGGGAGCCACCGTTTCACATGCATCAACGGCAAGAAGGCCCGCTTGGATCCGAGGCGCTTTGCGAGCTCCTCTTCCCGTTCTACCGATACGCGATCGAGGCGTTCGGCCCGGATCGCTGCATGTTCGAGAGCAACTTCCCCGTGGACAAGGAATGCGTGTCCTACCGCACCCTCTGGAACCTAATGAAACGCATCGCCCGGAAGATGGGTTTGAGCGAATCCGAGAAGGCGTCGATCTTCAGCGGCACGGCGGCACGGATCTACCGGCTACCACCGGTCGTTTCCGGCGGATAGACCGTGTCCGAGAATACGTTCTACGCCGACCATTGGCGGGAGATCGACGACGAACGTGTTGCACGCTACGAGCGCATGTTCGTGTGGCGGGAAGGCCATCAAGCGCTGCTCGCACCCCTCGATCTTCGCCTGGGATCTCGGGTGTTGGACTACGGCTGCGGTCCGGGCTTCGTCACCGAGGGAATGGCGGGAATCGTCGGATCAGCCGGGCATGCCTACGGCGTCGATCTCAACGCCCGCTTCGTCACGAACGCGTCGAATCGGAATTCGGAATCGGACAACATTTCCTTCCACCTCATCGACGGCGACCGTATCCCGCTGGATGACGCCACCGTGGATCGCCTACTCTGCAAGAACGTCCTCGAGTACGTTCCGGATGTCCAGACGACACTCGCCGAGTTCCACCGGGTTCTCGAACCGGGCGGCCGTCTGCTCCTGATCGACAGCGATTGGGGCTTCGTCGCCGTCGAGCCCTGGGGCAGGGAGCGCACGAGACTTTTCTTCGACGCTGCGGCATCGGCGTTTAGGGAACCGGAGATTGGCCGAAAACTGCGTGCCCACGCACTCGAAGCCGGATTTGCCGAGGTCGATGTGCGCGTGCAAGCCGGCGTGGACACCGAGGGCGGCAGCCTGCTCGTGCTTCGCAACATGGCGGGCTACGCGAGCGCCTTCGATGCAATCTCCGCCGACGAGGTCAACGCCATGCTTGCCGAGGCGGAAGCGGCGATCGACGACGACCGCTATCTGTTTTGTCTTCCGCAGTTCCTCGTTACCGGCGTCAGACCGTAGCACCTGGGGCTCGGCGAACTCCGCCGCAATGCGATGACCCGGCCTATTCGTAGTGTGTCCACATCCGCAAGACCTTGACGACGCGATCCTTATCCAAGACTTCGTACACTAGGCGATGCTGGATGTTGATACGCCGCGAGTACGCGCCGCTGAGATCGCCGATGAGTTTCTCGAACGGCGGGGGTTTGCGGTCGGGATTCTCGGCTATGAGCGCCAACAGCTCTTCGGACTTTGGCTTCAGTCCGCTTGCGCTTAGTTTCTTTGCGTCGCGCTGGGCTTGCTTGGTGTAGACAAGGCGCCAACTCACCAATCAAGGGCCTCGTCGCAGTCCCCGACGTCGGTGGCCAGTCCTTCCCGGATGGATTCGCGCATGCCCGGAACAGAAAGCAGGAACAGCGTCTCTTGGATGGCCGCCCAGTCTTCCTGGGACACGAGCACGGCTGAGTTCCTCTTGCCGGAGATCAACAAGGGCTCGTGTGACGCGGCGGTCTCGTCGATAAGACGATACAGATTGGCGCGCGCCTCGGTTGCGGTCATCGGTGCCATTGGGCCTCCTGCAATTCGTCCACATAAAGTACGGAATTACGTACGCATGTCAATAGGCTTGAACGGGGCACACGCGATTTCGGTCCTACCCGGCATGAGCAATTCGCAGGCGCCGGAATCGTCCGACATGGAACAACCTGACCGGATGACATAGGCTCGAATCAAACAACTGCCGGCGAACGTTATCGAACCCAAGAGCGTCCCTGAGCGCAGTAACACCCTGACGGACGAGGAGAAGTTCCTCTTCGACCTGCGCGGATTCGTCGTCGTACCCAACGTATTGAGCCATGACGAGTGCGAGGCGCTCATCCGGCTCGCGGACGAAATCTGGCCGCGGCAGCCCGAGGACGGGCCGTTCCGCCGCTTCAACGGCATTTCATCGTGGGGCCAGCAATTCGTCGACCTCATGGATGACGACAAACTGCTGCCCTATCTCGTGGAACTGGTCGGCAGCCGGCTGCGCATCGACCACGACTATTGCATCTTCATGCACAAGGGCGCGGGCTCGAACGCCCTCCACGGCGGCCCGTGGCGGTACGAGTCCGACCACTGGTACCGCTACCACGACGGCGTGATGCGCAACGGTCTCACCGTGGCCACATGGAACCTCACGGACATCGGCCCCGGCGACGGCGGCTTCGCCTGCGTGCCCGGCAGCCACAAGTCGAATTTCCTCCAGCACATGCCGAGAGACGTCGCGCGCTTCGAACGCAGGGAGGACTGGGTTGTCCAGCCGACCATGGCCGCTGGCGACGTGCTGATCTTCACCGAAGCCCTGATCCACGGCACCACTGCGTGGACGGCGGATCACGAACGCCGGACGCTGCTATACAAATACAGCCCGCCGCATTCGACCTGGGCCAAGCGGCTATACGATCCCGTGAACTTCCCCGGGGCAACGGATCGCCAACGACGACTCATGGCGCCGCCGTCGGTTGAGGCCCATCCGCGAGTTATGGACGATTGAAATCCGCTGAACTGGCGCCGCAACGAGACAGCCGCCGATTTGCGTTCGTCGCCTTCCCCGGGGCCCCGCGCCGCATGGCGTATGATGAGGTGATCGAGGAAATCCCGGGGGCGTTGATGGATCCTTGGGCATGGGTGCTCGTCGGGGTTGCTGTCGGCGCAGTGGCGGTATTGGCCGCGACAAAGCCGAGGGCGTTGGCGGCATTGCCCGAAGCACTGGTTGGTACGCTGGTCGCGTTGCCCGTCGCCTTGCCGGTCGCGTTGGTCATGCTGGCCGTGATGGTGCCGATCGGGTTGCTGCTCGCTGTCATCCTGATCCCGGTCATGGGTCTGGTCATCGCGATCACAGTCGTCTCGATCATCGTCGCGATACTCGCCGCGCCGATTCACGCAATCGTCAAGCGCGTCTCGAGGAGACGCGCTGGAAGTTGATCGGCACGGCAGAAACGACATGGAACACCGCAACTTCGGTAACACCGACCTCAACTGCTCGGTGGTCGGGTTCGGCACCTGGGAAATGGGTGGCACCCAGTACGGTGACATCGACCTCAAGGCGGTCGTCCGCGCCGTCGAAATGGCCGTCGACCACGGCATCACCCTGTTCGATACCGCCGAGGTCTACGGGCCGTTCACGTCCGAGGAGTTGCTTGCCCAGGGCCTGGGCGCTCGCCGCACGGACGTCGTCGTGGTCACCAAAGTCGGTTTCGCCTACCGGGACGACGACACGTGCGGTCGGGCAGCCGTTACGGGCCGCGATGCCTCCCCGGCCCACATCACCGCCCACGCCGAGGATTGCCTGCGTCGGCTAGACACCGACTACATCGACCTGCTGCTGATCCATTGGCCGGACCACAAGACGCCCCACGAAGGAAAACACCGCGGCGGCGGATTGGCAGTTGAGCGAAGACGATCGGCTGGCCATCGACGGGATCTTCGACGAAGAAGACGTCCCTGCCTACGTAAACGAACCGCAGGCTAGATGACCTCTGCGAACGGGCCAGCGGGACGGGACAAGCCCGTACCCTACGGATCGATCATTCGACGTCTCCGACGCGGGGATCCCGGGGACATCTCCTAGGACGCGTGCCGACCCGATGCCACCGCTTCCCAGGGCCCGGTGATCGCGAACGTGATGCCCGGAGTCTGGATGTTGACGAACAGGGTCTTGCCGTCGGGCGAGAACGTGGCGCCCGCCCATTCCGATCGGCGGTAGTCGCCGGGTTCTATAGCCGGTCTACCCGGAAGGGGTTCATCGATCACGATGTTGTTCTCCCCGACTTCGACCGATTGGCCGTTTCTGTCTAGGGCGTGGAGCCGCGCTCCGCGGACGACTTCGCCGGACGCACCAACCAGGCCCCCGCCGTCTTCGCAGGCGAGTACGAGGCCGTTGTCGTGCACGGTGATGTTGTCGGGCGCGTCGACGACGGTTTCGTCCGGGGACACATAGAACGCGGTGAGCAGGGACTTGGCAGGGTCGTAGAGCCAGACCGCTCCAGCGCCTGCGGCGCCGGCTGACGTGTCCACCCAGTAGATCGAGTTGCCGTGCCACCATGCGCCTTCGCCGCGGGCGAAACGTGCGCCGCCGGCGGCTTCGCCCTGCAGGTACGGCCCCGACTTTCCGATACCGACGACGTCGCCACCGAACCCCTCCGGGGCGAAGCCCTCGGGATCGCGGTTGGGTTCCGCGATGGGTACCCAATCGACTGCATGCACCTCGCCGGTCGAGGGGGCACGCAGGTCGGCGTTCGGTGTACCCACCACGCGCAGCATCTCGAGGCGTCCGCCTTCTTCCAGCGCGCCGTGTTTGGGTTGCCGGTTGTGGGGCACGAAACGGAAGAAGCCGGAGTTGGACCCGTTGTCCTCGGTCAGGTAGACGATTCCCGTCCTGGGGTCGACGGCGGTTGCCTCGTGCCGGAACAGACCCATCTCGACGATCGGCCGAGCACTCGCACGACCGTCGGCGGGAACTTCAAAGACAAAGCCGTGGTCCTTGCCACCAACCCGACTCGCGCGAAGGACGATTTCCTCGCAGGTCAGCCAGGATCCCCAAGGCGTCGGCCCCCCAGCACAGTTCGTGGCCGTCCCGGCGAGGAGCGGCACGGTCACGGATGCCCCATCGGGAGCGTAGGAAACCCCGGTTACACCTCCGCCGAACCCCGGGAATCCGTCCGGTGCCCCCTCCGTGCCGGGTGGAATCTCGAAATCGTCGTAGGTGGGGACGCTTTGCCCCCTAATCCGTGGCCCAACGGTCTCCTCGTGGTTTCGGAGGAGCATCACGCCATCCCCGGCGGTTGGAAAGGCGGCCATGCCATCGTGTCTCTCGGGCGTCGTTGTGCCGCCTGCCATGGCATCGCCCGACCAGGAGAAGGATCGATAGGTGAAGCCCTCGGGCAGCTTGAGGAGGCGCAGACCTGTGGCGGCGTCTGCAACCGGTGTCAGCGTGTCGGGTACTGCGGACTCTCGCGCCCAGAGTCGACTAAAGGACGACGCGACGACGACCGCGCTGCCCGTCTTCAACACCGATCTCCGACTAATTCCGCTCACCTTTGTCATCCTTTCACGCGATGGTGCTTCATCGTAACAGTTGATCGGGTGTGTAGGTCGAGCCGTCGCGCCGCATGATCGGACGTTTCGATCTACAACGACGCGTCTGAGGCCGCGTCGGTGTCCAGCCGGAATGCAATCACGTAGTCGCCCCGGCCCCGGCCCGCGGCGAGACTCCCGCCTGCGGTTACCACGACGTAGTCGATGCCATCGTGACGGTAACCCATGGGGGTTGAATGCACACCAGCGGGCAGCGCGGCGGACCATAGCTCGTTGCCCTCCACCCCGTGGTAGGCCCGCAGCTTTCTGTCGGAGGTCGTCGGCAGAAACACGACACCGCCCTCGGTGACCATCGGACCGCCGCTTCTGTACATGCCCACGGGACGTTCCCACAGAACCTTGCCTTCATCCAAGTCGACCGCCACGAGCGTCGACCAGGCGTCTTCGAGGCACGGCAGATCATTGTGAACCAGTTCCGTGCGCGCCATCCCGTAGGGCGTGCCGTCCTGTGCGGTGTGCTGTGCCGATTTCCCGTTCAGCCTGCCTTCGCGCGCCGCCGCGCGGAACTGCTCGCGGGGGATCAGCTTGACGAGGGTTGGTAGACGCGCCACGCCCAGGTAGCCGATGCGCGAACCGGGGTCGTAGGCCATCGAGCCCCAACTGGTGCCGCCGGAGTTGCCCGGATAGAGCATCGCGCCCTCGAGGCTCGGCGGCGTGAAAATGCCCTCGTAGCGCACGCCGGCCAGGAGTCTCCGGCACGCGGCACGGTGTTCCTCGTTGAAGTTCGGTACCCGAAGCGGTCGTGCATCCGCGACATGCAGCCGCAGCTTCGGAAACGGTTGCGTCCGGGCGGCTTCCTCCCCGGGAACATCGCTAGCCGGCACGGCACGCTCCTCCACCGGGTGTAGGGGCTCGCCGCTCGCGCGGTCCAGCACGAACACGAAACCCATCTTGGTCGCCTGGGCGACGGCAGGACGTCTCGTGCCGTCCGCGGACGTGTGTTCGAACAGCAGCGGCTGGGAGGCGATGTCGTAGTCCCACAGGTCGTGCCGGACGGTCTGGTAGCCCCACACGAACTCGCCGCTGGATGCCTTAAGGGCAACCACCGAGTTTGCGAAGGCGTTGTGCCCTAGACGCTTGCCGCCGTAGAAGTCCGGCGAAGGCGACGTCGTCGGGAGGAAGACCAGGTCCCGCGCGGGGTCGGCGGACATGACGCTCCACACGTTCGCGCCGCCGGTACGGTTGTCCTGGACCTTCGCCCAGCTGTCGGCGCCCGGATGGTCTTCCGAACGAGGCACGGGATCCCATGCCCAGACGAGAGAACCGTCGCGCACGTCGAAGGCGCGGACAACGCCGGGTGCGAGCTCGACCGCGCCGTTGTCGCCGACGGCGGAGCCCACGATGACGAGGTCTCCGACCACCGTCGTCGGTGACGTTACCGAGTAGTCGTGTTTGTAGTAGCGCGGGATGCCTCTCGACAGGTCGACGACGCCGTCCTCGCCGAAGTCGGCGCACGGAACGCCTGTATCGGCATCGAGCGCGAAGAGCCGGGCATCGAGGGTACCCAGGAAAACCCGTGCGCGGCATGGCCCCGGGTCCGCGGCTGCATCCTGCCAGGCCGACACGCCGCGCGACGTGAACGGTTCGCTAAACCGATCGGGACGGTCGACCTTCGGGTCGAACGTCCAGATCTCGGTACCCGTCGCCGGATCCAGGGCGAACACCCGGTTGAAACCCGTGGAGGCGATCAGCTTGCCGCCAACGAGAATCGGCGTCGCGCGGAACTTCGATGGCTCCCCGCGACCATCGGTGGCGTCGCCGGTCGGTAGACCCACGCGTGTGCGAGACGCTCGACGTTATCCGGGGTTATTCCCGAAGGGGCGAAATAGCGGTCTCCCCCAAGCGAACCGCCGTAGTGGGGCCAGCCACCGGACGTTTCGGCCGAGAAGGCGTTTCCCGCGGCAAGCAGTGTCACCAACCCGACCGAGGCAACGAGTCGTTTCGACCGATCAAGACATAGGTACGGCAAATCGAAATCTCCTCGTTTCATCTCAACAAAGCATCGGCGTGCTGTTGTTCAGCATAGTCGTTGTGCGACTCTTGTCGTTCCAACGGTACTTGGCGTGCGTCGAGGCCACCGTTGCTTGACCCTTGCATTGAACGCTCGCGCTTTCGTGTCAATGTCTCCAGTCACTCTCCAATCCCCCCGGATCACGGCAGGACATGGACATCTCGGTACCCGATGATTGTGACACCTCTTGACCTCAGATAGCGCAATTCACACGTTGAGTGGCGAATGTCGCACAAGGACTTGCAGCTTGGTAGGTGATCGCTCGCCGACGACGCCGGCGAGGGTGACGGCACGGTTGTCCGCGCTAGGGTGTCGTGAATCCGCTGAGAAACGACCAGATGACACCATGGGTTGACTCGCCGCTCAGATTGTCCGGCCAATCATGCCCCGCCGTCTCCAGTCGGTAGTGCTCGACTCGCGCTGCTTGTTCGCACGAATCGTAGACAAAGTGGACCTCACCCTCGGACTCGGCCCGGCGTTCGTCTTGGCATTTGAACCGGTCGCGCCAGAATTGAACCAGGCCCGGTACGTCCCGCATCGTTCCCACGGAGTCCCAGTTTTTCCAGTCCCATGTGTGCTCGTACACGATGATGGGATCCTTCACGCCGTGGATGTGCATGAGCGGAACGTTGCGTTCGGGATCGCAGGCCTTCGGCGAGACGGGCATGGTGCCGGCGAACGAGGCGATGGCCGCGAAACGCTCGCTCATCTGGCACGCGAGTTCGTAGGAGAACATGGAGCCCAGCGAGTAGCCGACTGCGTAGATCCGCCCGGCATCGACTGCGTGGCTGGATGAAATGTCATCGATCATGGCCCCGATGTAGTCGATGTCATGGCGCGACTGGGAATCGGTATTCAGTTGCCACGCGCTTTCGTTGGGCGGCATGACTTTGCCGACGGGGAAGGCGATGATGATCCCCTCCAGCTCCGCCAGGCTTTCCCATTTGCCCTGTTGTGGAAACTTCCAGCTTCCCGCGTCACCACCCATCAGCATCACGACGAGCGACATGGCGCCTCCACTCGAACCCGTCGGCACGAACAGGTGATATTTCCTCTCTACGCCGTTCACGGTGATTTCGGTGATTGGGAGATGCTGCCTCCAGTCGGCTTTTTCTTCGGGCCAGTCGGCTTTTTCTTCGGCCCCGTGGGCTCCGAACAGACCTATGCCGATAGCGACGACGAAACCTAGAGCTGTGAGCGCTTTCTTCATGTTGCTCCTGATTTGAACTCAGTCGTGCTGCTACTAGCGTACCATCGGACCCTCGGAACCTTGATTCGGACGACCCGTCTCGCTTCCCGCCCCTAAGGCAGCCTCGCCACGATCTCCGGCTCAGCCGCCTGCATATGCCAAGGCGGCAGGCCCTTCGCCATGGCTTCCAGGTCGTCCACCACCAAGCGACCGATTAGGTTCGAGTCGCCGACGATGCTGCCGGCCCGGTGGGCGGAGAGCACCACGTTCGGTGCCTGCCGAATCGGGTGGTCGGTCGGCATGGGCTCCTGCGGGAACACGTCGATCGCGGCCCTGAATCGCCCTTCCAACAGTGCCTTTGTGAGCGCATCGAAGTCGACCACGTGTGAGCGGCTCATCAACACGAACACGGCATCTCGACGGATCAGCGCCAGTTCCCGGGCACCGATCTGTGCCCTGTTCTCGATGGAGGGAATCGCCAACACGAAGATCACTCGGGCACGAGACAATAGGTCGTCGAGACTGACGGGTTCCGCACCGTGGTCCTCCAGGAACTGCTCGGTGCGCCACGGGTCGTAGGCGAGCAGGTGGCAGCCGAACGGCTCGATCAGCGGTTTGAGGCATTGCCCTAGGCCGCCGAACCCGATGAAGCCAACGGTTTCGCCGTACAGCGTAAACGTGTCTACGTTGCCGTCCCAGAGGTACTTCTCGTCACCGCTCCGGAATGCCTCGTGACCGGCGGTGATCTCGCGGGCGGTGTCGATGGCCATGCCGAGCGCCATCTCGGCGACCATCGGCCCGAACGCCGGCGCGCAACTCAATACGCGGATGCCGTTTGCCCGACAGTAGTCGTAGTCGATGGCGGCGGGACTCGGGTGCCGGCCGCCGACTTCCAGGATCGCGCGTAGCTTCGGCAGATCGGCGAGTTCGCCGTACCGCCACCGCGTGGTGACGATGGCGAAGGCATCGCGACACTCGCGTTCGATCAACTCCGGAGGCATGAGCTCGTCCTTGCCCCAGACTACTTCACACGCCGCGTGCAGCCGCGCTAGGTCATCGGGATGGAAGATCTCGTCCATGCGACGAAACGCCGGATCGAGAATGACCTTGTGTCGCATGGTGACGTCCGACTGGTAGGTTTGTTCCTAGCGCAGCGATTGCGTGCGAGCGTGACGCCGTGCGAGCAATCGGTTGTGCCTTCTTGAGGAGACACTCGTCCGGTTCTGGGCGACTGACAGCCCCATCGACGGCGCTGGCAAAGACCGAATGGTCTTCCTGAGTTGACATCTCTGGAGATGTCTGTACGGTTGCGCCGTGAGACTCGTCGTTGACACCAACGTTGTAGTAGCTGGTTTCCGCAGTGTCTCTGGTGCAAGCAACCGATTGTTGCGACACGCCACCGACGGATCGGTGAAATTGCTGTGTTCGACGGCTTTGTTCTTGGAATACGAAGCAGTGTTGAGTCGCCCGAGTATCCGCCAAGCCACTGGACACACCCTCGAAGACGTGCACGCTGTCATGAATGCGATTGCGGCGATTGCCGAGCCCGTCGATGTACCGCTGAAAACTCGTCCCACACTGCGTGATGCGGACGATGAGATGGTGTTGGAGGTAGCGCTCAACGGTGAAGCCGACTTCATTGTCACGCACAACACTCGAGACTTCGAACTGACTCGGGCTCCTGGAGTTGGGGTAACCACGCCGGGGGAGATCGTTAGGAGGCTGAAGCATGAATGAAACCGCACGCTACAAGTATCCGCTAAAACTACCTGCTTCGCTGAAGGAGACGGTGGTGCGTCTTGCCAAAGACGATGGCGTTTCGCTCAACCAATGGATCGTGGTTGCGGTGGCGCAAAAGGTGGGTGCAGTTGAAGTCGCGAGCGAGTTCCTACGCAAACGGGCCTCTGACGCAGAGCCGGGGGAGTTGGACCGCTACCTCGACGATGCGCCCGATGTCCCGCCAATCCCCGGCGACGAATTGCCATCGAGTTGATCCAAAGCCACGCGGAAGTCACGCTCGGCCAATCCGCGCGTGTTCAGCGGTCGTCGCTCGTGACCTCGTTCAGCGACCCGCTTATGCTGTTCCCCAAGGGGGCGCCAATGAGGGCTGTCCCGGGCAATGCAACTTGGGGAGGACCGCATGGCGGACTACAACACGCTCATCCTGGAGCGCCTCGGCACCGAAGACCGGTTGGCGCGGATCACCTTGAACCGGCCGGAGAAGATGAACGCCTTGACGGGCGAACTCTTCACCGAACTCAACGACTGCCTGCACGACCTGGAGGCGGACCAGAGCTGCCGGGTCATCATCATCCGCGGCGCGGGACGCTGCTTCAGCGCGGGCTACGACTTGACGCCCGGTCGCGAACGCCGTCCGGGCGAGCGCAGCTACCAGACCGTCGACGCCAAGCGTCGCACGCTGATGATGAACGTGCGTACGTCCATGCAGCAGATCACCGACGTGCAGATGTACCTGTGGAACATGGCGAAGATCACCATCACCCAACTGCACGGCTACGCGCTCGCGGGCGGTTGCGAACTGGCGATGATGGCGGATCTCGTTGTCGCGGCCGAAGACACGCAGATCGGCCACCCGGGCCTGCGCGGCCTCGGCACGGCGCGCAACGGCTGCATCTGGCCGCTGGTGCTCAGCATGCGCAAGGCCAAGGAGTACTACTACACCGGCGACAACATGACCGGTGCCGAAGCGGCGGAAGTCGAGATGATCAACTACGCCTGGCCGAAGGAAGAACTCGATGCCAACACCATCGAGTTCGCCGAACGGATCGCCAACGGTTCCGCGGACCACCTGGCGGTGCTGAAGCTCACCATGAACCGCTTCTACGAGAACATGGGCATCTACTCGTCGGTGCGGAGCGCCACGGAGCAGGACGCGCTGGCGCAGATGACCGAGTGGACCTACAGCTTCGGCGAGTCGATTCGCGAAGGGGGCCTAAAGCACGCCTTCACGACCCGGGACGCACCCTACCAAGGCAACGAGGGATTCCGCGGCAAAACGGACTGAACTGCCTGATCTTCCCGAGCGGGAACATTCTGATGACGCATTGAGCTCGCCCCTACTGATATTCCCGAACGGTAACTTTTGGTTGCGTTTCGATGTGGGGGCAGCTAATGTTCCCGAGCGGTAATATCTGATGTCGCGGGGTGTAGCGTGTCAGTGGATGAAATCGGCAAGACCGTCAGGAGCACGCGCCGGTCGCTGGGTGTGACCCAACGGAAACTCGCCATGGCGGCCGGTACCGGGTTGCGATTCGTTATCGACCTGGAGAAGGGCAAGCCGACGTGCCAGTTAGGCAAGACCCTCGCCGTCCTGAGTACTCTGGGTGTGGAGGTCGCGTTCGAAAGAC
>JAPOYW010000591.1:2403-13054 GCA_026706425.1 Gammaproteobacteria bacterium | reverse complement strand
GCTCGCGTTCGAAAGACGTGATGCGCGTGGCGCTTGATCGTGCGCTCCCTAGACGTCCACCTGCATGGGCATCTGGCTGGCCGATTGGTTCTCCGCGACAATGGCCTCACGTCCTTCCGGTACGTCCACTCGTGGCTCGCACGTCCCGACGCGGTGCCGCTTTCACTGTCGTTGCCGCTTCGGAAGGATCGATTTCCGCACCGTGATTGCATGCCGTTCTTCAGCGGCGTGCTGCCGGAAGGCCGCAGTCGGGAGTTGATCAGCCGGATCTTCGGCGTCAGCGAGACGAACGACTTCGCACTGTTAGAACGGATTGTCGGTGAGTGCGCCGGGGCCGTGAGGCTACTGCCCGAGGGAACGCCGCACGATGCAAACGACGAGCAAATGCGGGTGCTGGACGACGAGGAATTCGCCCGGACCTTGCGCGAACTGAGGCGACGACCGCTGCTCGCCGGTTCACGGGGTCTGCGGCTGTCGTTGGCGGGTGCCCAGGACAAACTGCCGATACGGATCGTCGACGGGCAAGTTGCGCTACCGTTGGGTAGTCCGGCCAGTACGCACATCGTCAAGCCGGCGGTTCCGGATTTCGACGGTATTGTCTTCAACGAGGCGTTCTGTCTCGCGCTTGCCGCAGCGGTCGGATTGCCGACGACCGCATTCATCGTGGGCCGGGCGGACGACATCGACTACCTTGCCGTCGAGCGCTTTGATCGTAGCGTCGATGGCGAACGTGTCGTCAGAATCCATCAGGAGGATTTCTGTCAAGCGCTAGGCATTCCTCCCGAGCGCAAGTATCAAGCCGAAGGAGGACCGAACTTAAGACGGTGTTTCGAGCTTCTCCGCACGGTATCGGCCGCGCCCGTTCTCGATCTCGGTGCGCTCCTCGATGCGGTCGTCTTCAATCTTGCCATCGGCAACAACGATGCCCATGGCAAAAACATCGCACTGCTCCACCGCACTGATGGGACGACTCGTCTCGCGCCGTTCTACGACCTCGTGAGTACGGTTTCCTATCCGGAGCTCGCCCGCGAGATGGCGATGCGCCTCGGCGGACAGCGTATTGCGGATCGGGTCGCACCGAACGACCTGCATCGGCTGTCGAAAGAAGCCGGACTCGGGGCGCCGTTGGTCGTGCGCCGAGCAGCCGAACTGCTGGAGACCACCCTCGCGAAAATCGATGAGATCGAGAAACCGCATCCTATCTCGGAGCGCGTCGCGGCGTTGGTTCGTGACCGCGTTCGAATGCTTTTGGGTCGATTTGGGTCGTCGGGTCCGTGAATAGCAGCGGCAACCGACGTCGAACGAAGACACCGGAATTGGCATTGCTGGCGAGTGGTGGCACTCTTAAGGGTCGGGATGTTGGGCTCCGGACCTAGGCCGCGAGGGAGGTCGGCGATGGGTTGTAGGCGGGATGCGAAAGCTGCGTCAATCCGACTGGCCGTGACGTTCGCCGGGCTGGGGGCGCTCGTTCCTGTACCCGCGTTCGAGGCCGAGGTGGCGTCGCTCGTCCAGGAGCACTGCATCGCCTGCCACACCGGCACGATCCTGGCACCCCTCGATCTGGCGGGCCTTGGGTACGACATCGCCGACCCGGCCACCTTCGGCGCGTGGGCAAGGGTCTACGAACGCCTCGAGAACGGCGAGATGCCGCCCGCCGGTGCGCTTATGCCCGATGCCGATGAACTGGCGACGGCGCTCGCGTCGATGAAGGAGTCGCTGCTCGAAGCGAATCTGGCGGCGCGAAACGGCCAGCGAACGCCACTTCGCCGTCTGACCCGGCTCGAATACGGCTACACGATTCAGGATCTCCTCGGGATCGACGAAGCCCAGGGGATGGATCTCATCCAGAACCTGCCCGCGGAAGCCGATACCGGCCGTTTCGACACGGTTGCCGCCAAACAAGGAATCTCGGCGCTACACGTACGCAGCTATCTCGACGCGGCGGACCGGGCGTTGGACGCGGCACTTGCGCTGGGTCCCCGTCCGAAGACAACCCGTCGAGAGATCGAATACGCGAAGTCCGGCTACATGAACTTCATGCACACGGCGAAGATCCTCGGCGGAGGAATCACGAAGCGGGTCGACGACCGCGTCGTGATGTTCTACGACGCCGGCTCGACGTACATGCTGCACACGGAGACCGAGGGCTACGCCGTGCCGTATCCCGGTCGCTACCGCGTCACCATGGATGCCAAGCCGTACCAGGCGGATACGCCGGTGGTGTTGACCCTCTACCAAGGCGTCAAGCAGGGCACCGTGGCATCGCTGGACGACCTGATCGGGACGTTCGACCTTCTGGACGACGCGCCGAGGACCGTGGAGGTGACCACGTTCATGCGCCCGGGCGATCTGCTGGCACCCTCGGTGGCCGAACTGGACCGTGCGCCCGGTGGCTACGTCAACCATTTCGCGCCCGACAAGACGGTTGCGAACTACAAGGGCGAGGGCATCGCGATCAAGTCCCTGACCGTCGAGGGCCCGCTGATCGACGAATGGCCGCCTCAGGGCACCCGGCGTTTGCTGCCGGGGCTCGATTTCGACGAGACGGGTCAGGTTCACTCGACAGACTCGGCCGAGGAGCATGTCCTCGACATCGTCCGGGCATTCGCAACGCGCGCCTTTCGGCGACCGCTCAAGGATGGCGAGGCGGAGGCCTATGCCGACCTGGCGGAGCCGTCGTTGGCCGCCGGCGCTCCGCTCGTCGAGGCGGCCCGCGTCCCGATGCGGGCGATTCTGAGCGCGCCGCCGTTCCTCTACCAGACGGCTTCCGCCGGTCCCTTGGACGACTTCGCGCTGGCCGCGAGGCTCTCCTATTTCCTGTGGCGCAGCATGCCGGACGACGAACTGTTCGAACTCGCCGGTAACGGGGAGCTGTCGGAGCCGGGCGTGTTGGCGAGCCAGGTCGACCGGATGCTCGACGACGACCGATCGAAACGCTTCGTGAAGGATTTTGCTGGCCAGGCGTTCCGGCTCTACGAAATGAACCGGACCACGCCGGATCGCGGGCTCTACCCGGAATACGACGACCGCCTGGGGAAGGCGATGGCGGCGGAAACCGAACTCTTCCTCGAGGAACTCATCGACGAGAACCATGGCGTCGGCGGCTTGGTCGATGCGGACTTCACCTACGTCAACCGCCGGCTGGCCGAGCATTACGGCATCCCGGGCATCAAGGGTCAGCAAATGCGCCGCGTCGAGTTGGCGGCGGACAGCCCGCGCGGCGGGCTGCTCACCCACGCCAGCATCCACAAGATCACCGCCAACGGGACGGTGACCTCCCCGGTACCCCGCGGCAACTTCGTGCTTGCCAACATCCTGGGACGGCCGGCGCCACCACCTCCGCCGGGGGTCGAAGGCCTCGAGCCTGACATCCGCGGCACCACGACGATCCGCGAGCAGTTGACGGCCCACCGCGCCAACGCGGTCTGCAACAGCTGCCACCAGTCCATCGACCCGCCCGGCTTTGCGCTTGAATCCTTCGACCCCATCGGTGGCTTCCGCAAGAACTACCGGGCGACCCGCGGCGAGATGAAGTTCGGCGACTTCACGGTGCCCCGGCCCTATGGCAAGGGTCCGGCCGTCGATCCGAGCGGCGTCACGCCGACGGGGGATGCGTTTGCCGACATCGAGGAGTACAAGGCGATCCTGCTCGATAGGGAACTCGACCAGATCGCGCGTCACTTCGCCGCCCAACTGATCACACTCGCGACGGGTGCCGAGGTGGAATTCGCGGACCGGGATGAAGTCCACCGCATCGTGACCTCGGTGGCGGATCGCGGCTACCCCGTCCGATCCATCATTCACGAGGTTGTTCAAAGCGACCTGTTCCGGAGTCTCTAGGAATGCCCGTTTCACGTCCGATCGATCGCCGTACTTTCCTGCGTGCAACCGGCGTGGCGCTGGCGTTGCCGTTCCTGGAATCGATGCGGCCGGCATTCGCCAGCACGGCGCAGCCGCCCCGGCGCATGGTGAATGTCTGCGCCACGTTAGGGCTCTACTCGGACTACTGGTTTCCGAAGACCGCGGGGGCGGGCTACGAAGCCTCCGACTACCTGGCACTCATCGACGAGCACCGAGACCACTACACGCTGTTCTCGGGCCTCTGCCACGAGGAGCAGACCGGTCGCCAGGCCCACAACTCCGAGATCACCTGGTTGACCTCCGCCCGGCACCCGGGCTTGGACGGTTTCCAGAACACGATCTCCGTCGACCAGGTCGCGGCGAACCACTACGGGTACGTGACACGGTTTCCGTCGATCATCCTCGGCACGTACTCCCCCCAGAGCCAGTCGTACACCCGGAACGGCGTGATGGTTCCCGCCGAGGCCAGCCCTGCCCGGCTCTTCGGCAAGCTGTTTCTGCAGGGCAAGCCCGAGGAAGTCGAGCGGGAGACCCGGCGCTTAAGCGCCGGCCGGAGCATCCTCGACACCTTGTCGGCACAGACTACGGCATTGGGCAAGCGCGCCAGCGTGACCGACCGGGAGGTCCTGGATGCCTACTACGACGCCGTACGCATTGCCGAACGCGATCTCGTCGAGGTGCAGGCGTGGACAAGGCGTCCCAAACCGGTTGTCGACGCAGAGTCCCCGACGGACATCGGAGACAGCACCGACATCATCGGTCGGGTGAGACTCCTGTTCGACCTGATCCCGCTCGTTCTCGCCACCGACTCCTCACGGGTGGTCAGCGTCATGATCCAGGATCACCAGACCGTGCCCAAGGTCGAAGGCGTCACGGCGGACCAGCACAACCTGTCCCACCACGGTCGGGACCGGGGCAAGATCGACCAGTTGAAGATCGTCGAGACCGAGATCGTGCGCCGCTTCGGTGAGTTGCTCACAGCCCTTCGCGCACAGAACGAAGGAGACGGGTCTCTTCTCGACCACACCACGCTGCTGTTCGGAAGCAACCTCGGCAACGCCAACTCGCACGTCGCGGTGAACCTGCCGATCCTCCTCGCCGGCGGCGGCTTCAGCCACGGCCAGCACATTGTCCACGAAGGCGAACACAACGGCCCCTTGTGCAACCTGTTCGTGACGATGCTGCGTTCCGTGGGCGTAGAGGCGGATTCGTTCGGACAGAGCACCGGCGCGCTAACCTGGAGCTGACCAGATTTGTCGTTGACCTCCGACCCGTAGCGCCCCAGTGCCGCCCCGACGCTATCGCGCCCGTCAGGCGCGCCGTCGCCCCCGCCTGAGATTCGGCCTTCAAGCGCTACCAGTTCTCCATCCAGGGACGCAGCACGACCTCGAACGCCCAGGTCGAACGGTGTTGCCGATGCAGTTGCAGGTAGGTTTCCGCGATGCGGTCGGGATCGGCCATGTTGTCGTCGACCGAGGTGCCGGCCATGCGGTGGGCCCGCGTGCCGTCCGGTTGCGTCCACCCGATAGCGGCGTCGATCGGAACCTGGGCGACGTGGATGCCTTGTCCCATGAGTTCCCGCGCCATGCTTTGCGCGAGTCCGGCCTTGGCCTGGCAAGCCATCGCGAAAGCGCCGCTTCGGGGATAGCCCTTCATCGCGGCGCTGGCGTTGGTGAAGATGATCGTGCCCCGATGCCCGGCATCGGCGGCGTCGGGCGGTCCGTCGAGCATCTGCCTCGCCGCTTGCTGGGCCACGAGAAAGGCGCTGTAGGCCGAGCTCATCACGGTGTCGCGAACAAGGTCCGGATCCGCCTCGGTGATGCCCTTGCGAAAGATGCCCGCCATCCGCCCGTCGATGTTGTGCACCACGAGCGTTGGGCTGCCGAGCTCCGCCGTGACCGACTCGAACAGACGCCCGACCGCTACCGGGTCGGCGGCGTCGCAGGCGTAGTTCCGTACGCCGAGTTGCGCAGCCAGGTCGACTAGCACAGGCTTGTCCGGCGTGCGCGCCGCGACCGCCACGCGCATGCCGTCGCCGGCGAACAGACGCGCGCAGCTTGCGCTGATGCCGGGACCGCCCCCGACGATCAGCGCGGTCTCCCCGTTCTCGGGGTTGCGTTGTGTTGGCACGGCGTCATCTCTCCTCGAACTGACCTCCTCGAACTGAGGCGAGTGTATTGCAGTAAGGTCTGATCGAGGAGGACGTGACGGGGATGACCGGCATTCGCGATCTCGGGCGGTTGGAGGAAATGATGCTCCGGCTACCCGACCTCGTCGGCTCGCCGTTGTCCATAAACGCGCTACGCGAGGATCTGCAGGTCGTCCACAAGACAGTGGCGGCGTGGCTCGATACGCTGGAACGTCTGTTCGCTCTCTTTCGGCTCCCGCCGTTCGGCGCCCCACGCATTCGCGCGGTGAAGCAGGAGCGCAAGCACTACCACTTCGACTGGTCGCTGGTTGCCGACCCGGCGGCCCGGTTCGAAAACCTGGTTGCGTGCCACTTGCTGAAATGGGTCCACTTCGAGCAGGACACACAAGGACGCGACCTCGAACTCCGCTTCTTCCGCGACATCGACGGTCGCGAAGTCGACTTCGTGGTCTTGGAGGATCGACAACCGGCGATGCTCGTGGAGTGCAAGCTCGCGGACCGCGACATCGACCGTGGCCTGCGCTACCTGAAAATTCGGTTCCCCAACGCGGATGCATACCAGATTGCGTTGTCGGGACAACGTGATTACGTGTCACTGCAGGGCATCAGGGCCTTGCCCGCACTGGGTTTTCTGAGGACGTTGACGTAGGGGCGACCCTATCGAGCCCGTCCCCACGGGTCGCGTCATTCCCTAACCGTCAGATCTCGAGCTTCGAGGCCTGCGCCACCCGCTGCGGTTCCTGCTTCCAGACGTCCGAGACATCCACGTACAACTCGACCTGGTTCCCGTCCGGATCCGCGAAGTACAACGACTGCGTGACCTCGTGATCGATGGGCGCACACGGGACGCCGGCGTCGTCCAAGTGCCGCTTGGCGTCCTTCAACTCGTCGAGCGAATTGCCGATCTTGAACGCGACGTGGGCGAGACCCACCGTATTGCTCCCGGCGGACTCCGCATCGTCGCCGAGACCGGCAATCGCGAAGTCGTGGTGGTCGCCCAGCGAGAAGAACGTCATCGGCGAGCGGGTGCCGCGCGCGACGATGGGCAGGCCGAGCACACCGTTGTAGAACGCCTCGGACCGCTTGACGTCCCGGACCTTGATGACCACGTGGCCGAGTGACTGAATCCGCATGAGGTCCTCCGTTAGTCCGCGGTGGATAATAGCTCAACAGGGATTGGCGCACTCGATAGGACCAGACAAGGCATGGACGAACGGAAGGAAAAAGAGCTTGAGGGGCATCCGGGCGGCGCACAAGAACGAACTGGTGTTGGTCAACGAGATCCGCATCGCGAAGAGGCAGCCGCGCCCGATGCCGCCGGAATAGATCACCTGCGAGCCTTAGTGCCTGTAAGTTGAACGGTCGCTTGCACGGCGAATTGGTGCTCGGCTGTCTCGCCGCCTCACTTGAGTTGATTCTCGAGATAGAGTAGCGGTCGCTGCAGGTCCCTCCACCGCTGCATGAGCACCGCCGGCACGGCACCCGGTCCTTCGATGAAGGACCCGAGAACGATGTCGATGTCCTCGTCGCCGTCCATGTCGCCGACGTCCATGGCGACCCACCGGCCGTCGGCGGCTTCGGGCGTGTGGGTGGCATCGAACTCCAGATCACCTTGGTTCTCGAGGTAGACGAAACCCGCCTCGGGATGGCGCATGAAGTCGGCAAACATGGCGATTCCGGCGATGTCGAGATCGCCGTCCGCGTCGAAGTCCACCGCGAGCGCCTTGCTGGCACCGTACATGGGGAAGAAGACCCGCTCGACAAAGGCGTTGCGGCCGTCGTTGAGGTAGATCCGGATACCGTGATGACTCTTCGGGAACTCGCTCACATAGTCGCCGTTGTCCCCGTTTGTGGCCAGGATGTCGGCGAACCCGTCGCCGTTGAAGTCGTAGAGCGCGAAGAAATTGGTGCCGTAGGTGGGCGACAGTGGCAGGGCATAGGAGTGGCGAAACGAGCCGTCCCCGAGGTTGTAGAAAATGTGGATGCCTTCCCGGCTCTGTCCGAACACGACGGCGATGTCATCCCATCCGTCGCCGTCTAGATCACGCAGATAAGAGGTGATGGCCCGGGCCGAACTCGACGACCCGGAACTGATCGAGGCCGACCCCGACTTCGGGTTCGGATTCTCGGGGCGCGGGTGTTGCGGGCGCCTGATCCAGAAAGTACGCGACGAGCGCTTCCCACTGCGCGGTGGGGACCTGGGCTTCATCTGGATAGACGTTGGCCCGGGCGATGATTTCCCATTCGATGGGAGATCGACCGGGGAACACGTCGTAGTCGTACCCGGCGTTGTGCATGCCGAGAAAGGCGCCCATGTTGGAACACCAGCCTCGCGAGGATCTTGGGTTCGTTGGGTAGTTCCCGAACGGCGCGTTCGCTGGTTTCGAGGGCCCGCCTGTGCTGGGACACCTCGGTGAGGAGCAGGATCAACTCCAGCCAGGCATCGACGAGGGACGGATCGAGCTCGACGGATCGTTCGTAGGTGGCGATGGCATCGTCGATCTTGCCAGCGTCGCGATAATCGCGGGCGCGAGTCAACGCATCGGTGCCGGCGGCGGGATCAGACGCGGATATGCCGGGGATCGCTGCGAACGACATGAGCGCCACGGCAAGCAGCCGCTTCAAATATCCAGATTCCATTCGAGCGTTCAACTGGACTAGGTGCGAGGGGCTTGTGTTCGATTCCGTGTTCGCCGTCGTCCTGCCGCAGGTGCCGCAGGGCCGCCGCTCGGGCCCGTGAGTTTGAAATAGATGAACAGAAACGCTTGGTATAACGCCGCCTTGAACGGACGTGCCAGTAGCCCGAGCAGACGCTTTCTCGCCGAGTGTTCGAATGGCAACGGGGTTTCCAAGCCGATGAATGCGGTTGTCTCCGCGACCGCGGGAAACGAACGGCCGGTCCTGCGGGCAGCGGGAAACGCGGCGACCGCGGTCTGGTCCTCGATGGTGACCGTGCCGGCATCGCCGTCGATCGTGATCGACTGCCCGCTGGACAGCCGCTTGGTGATATCGCCTAGACCTAGGACGGCGGGAATTCCGTATTCGCGGGCGACGATGGAGCCATGGGCGGTGATCCCGCCCACATCCGTCACCAGGCCCACGGCGTGCGGGAACAGTTGCGTCCAGGCGGGCGTTGTCAACGGGCACACCAGGATGCTCCGCGGCCGCATCTGGTCGAAATCGGTGAGCGATAGGATGACGCTGACCTCGGCGGTGACTTTGCCGGGACTCACGGCAACGCCCGTGATGACGTTCTGCGCGTCTTCTTCCGGGGTGGACGCAGGCTCTCTCTGGGAAATGGCTGGTGGCGGGGAGAGCCGTTTGCGGGCTTCCCGCAGTTCGCGGCGCTCCGCGGCTAGGTGTTTGAGGTCCCCTACCGGCAGCTCGTCGCGCTGGGCTTCGATGGCCCGGTCCAGTTCGCTCCCATCGAGGTAGTACACGTCATCCGGTCTGGCGAGGGTGCCCACCGCTACGAGGCGTCGTCCAAGCTCAAGCGCGAGTCGCTGCAGCACCGGCCATGCCGCACCGAGGTAGAACTGGCTCTCGTCGCGGTTGGGATAGTAGTGCTGCGCCCAGAACAGCCGCCAGCGGAACCGCCACCAGAGTCGACCGCGGAAGTGCCGGGAGGCGTCGCGCAGCGCTGTGCGACGCCTGGCCCGGGTTTCGGCCTGCTGTGCGACGGGATCGTAGTCGCGTTCGAGAACAAGGCTCTTCAACAGCGACAAGACCTGGGTCGGATCTTGGCTCGGGGTCGGTTCGGCGTAGTCGAGGGAGTAGATCTGATGACCGTATTCGGCAAGATACTTGGCTATCTCCCGCACCACCGCTTGACCACCGGTGAACCCGTCCAGCGTGGCGAGCAGCCGAGGTGCCGGCGTCGTCGCGACGAGTTCATGGAGCGCCGGCGCCGACCGAATCCGCCGGGCGATGCGCCACAGGTCGATCGGGGCCTGCATGGTCGGCGAACCCGACCCGTCCAGCAGCATGCCGCTGGTTAGATTGGCGCCCGGAGCGTGCTCGGCAAGGAACTCCTGCAATGCTTCGTCGGCACGCCGGGGGAACGCGAGCACCTCGTCCACGAAACGCCAGTAGTGCGCGTCCGCCCAAGAGAGCGTCCGTATTCCCGCCAGCAGTCGCTCGTCTTCGGCCGTTGCCGGGTCGAGCCGCCGCCAAAGCTCGACGGTTGCGAGGTATTTCGGAAGTTCCTCGTGGCGCCACCGTCGCGGCGTTTCGTGGTAGCCGCGGCTGACGTCGCGGACGTTGAAACGACTACGCCGCCCACGCCCCCCTTGGGGTCGCAGCACGAATGGATTTCCCCCCGGCGGGAAATGCCGGTAGGCGTAGCCATTCACCACGGCTTGACCGGGGTGCTGCCCCCCCAGCACTTTCGCGAGCTGCCGATAGGTTGCGCCGCCGGCTTCATTCCCGCCTTGGGACACCCTCATCAGGTAGTAGGCCACATCGAGGGCGGGGAGGTACAAGCTTTGGAAAAGGGGCGACAATGGACCCGGCATGAATTCCACAACCTGGTCGCGCTCCAGTCTCGCGCCCGGTTCCGGTACCTCCCACTTGACGTTCTCGAGTGGCGCCGGCGGCAGGTTGGTCATGGGTCGCGATTGCAACAGAGACAGTTTTCCGTCC
>JAPOYW010000591.1:0-2393 GCA_026706425.1 Gammaproteobacteria bacterium | reverse complement strand
CCTGATGAGGCTCGGCAGTTCCGTCGGGTCGCCGGTCACCGCTACAGCGAACCTCACCGGCGCCGCCAAGGACAGTTGTTGACGTGCGGCCGCATTCGATTGCCGGGTGGTGGTGCCTTGGCCATCGGCGGAGACGGTAATCAGTTCCTTCGTCCCGACCGCGGTCTCCTTCGTCGTCAGCGTGTTCCTGTCGACGATGAACGTGTCCGGGGTCACTTCGCCGCCGACGATCGCCTCCCCAAGGCCGTAGCTGGAATTGACGACGATCTCGGATCGTTCGCCCGTCGTCGGGTTGGCGGTGAACAGGACGCCCGATACCTCCGAGGCCACCATGCGCTGCACCACCACGGCCATGGCAACGGTTTGCTGGTCGATTCCGTTCTCGTGCCGATATCCGATGGCCCGCTCGGTCCACAGAGACGCCCAGCAGTCGCACACCGCCTTGATGACGGCCTCGACGCCGCGAACGTTGAGGTAGCTATCGTGTTGGCCGGCAAAGGACAGGTCGGGTAGATCTTCGGCATTTGCGGAGGACCGAACTGCCACCGGCGGCTCTCCGGGGCCGAACGCTGCGTAGGCCGCCCCGATCTCGTTCTTGAGTTCATCGCTAGGCGGAGTCCGGGCGAACAACGCCTGAAGGCGTTCCGAGGCCGCCTCGAACGATGCAGTCTGTCCGACGACTTGCGGTCGGGCGTGTTCGAGAACCGCCTGCTGCAGGTCTTTGCCGGCCACGAACTTCCGGTAGGCCGAGGTCGCGACCGTGAATCCGGGCGGCACCGGCAGGCCCGCAGTCGCCATTTTCGCCAACGACAGGCCTTTGCCGCCCATGGTATCGAGGTCGACCGGCGTTTCGTCGCTGGCCGCGTCGAAGGGAAGTACGTGGGTGGTCATGGGCATCACCTAGAGGCGCCGTACCCCGCGATTCGGGCCGCTTTGCCCGGGTCGTACCACCAGCCGTCGGGATAGGCGGGCTGGTACTCGGGCTCGTAGCCCGGTCGGCCGAACTTGCCCCAATGCACCGTGGTCCGTCGAGCGACCGCGTAGAGCGGAATCTGGTAGTGCTCCCAAAGAAGCACCCGGTCAAGGGCTCGGCACGCGGCGATCATCTGCGGCAGGGCGGTCGCGGAGATGGCCTTCTCGATCAGGAAGTCCACCACCGGACTGCTGATTCCCGACCGGTTGGCGGACATCGGCACCATCGCCGAGTCGGAATGGAACCGGTCCGTCAGACCGATGACGGGCGGCATCTGGATACGCATGCTTAGCAAAGCCGCGTCGTATCCGAACCTGCGGAGGCGATTGATCCATTCGCTGTCCCCCGAGGCCAATGCCATCCTGGCCCGAATGCCGAGTTGCTCCAGTCGTTGGAAATACGGGAGCAGCGTGCGAGCCTCGCCGGGACTTCGAGCCAGGAATTCAATGTCGAAGATCTCGCCCGCCGAGTTTCTTAGCACCCCATCCACGATGCGCCATCCCGCCTCCCGGAGTAGTTCCCGTGCGCGAACCATGAGGGCGCGATGGTCCTCGTCGTTTCTGACTTCCGGAAAACTGAACGGCCTTTCGAACAGTTCCTTCGGTAGCCGATCGCGGTAAGGGTCGAGCAGGGCCAGCTCGTCCGCGCTCGGTGGACCGGTCGCAGCCAATATCGTGTCCGGCCAATAGCTGTGCGCCCGCCTATGGTAGCCGTAGTGCAAGGTCCGGTTCTGCCACTCGAAATCCACCGCCAGGGTGAGGGCCTGTCGGATCCTGCGATCCTTGAATCGCTCGCGTCGGTTGTTGAGGACAATGCCTTCCCGAATCCCCACCTCAAGACCCGAGTTGCGCCGGATTTTCGTGATCCAACCTCGCTTCAATGCGGGTATGTCGAAGCCACTGTGCCAATACCGCGCATCCGACTCGTCCCAGATATCGATCAATCCTTTGCGAAAGGCCTCCCGGGTCACGCTGGCGTCGCGGTAGACCTCGAACCGAATGGTGTCGAAGTTGTAGCGACCCCTGTTGACGGGGATATCCCGCCCCCAGTAGTCGGGGTCGCGCTCGTAGACGACAAACCGGCCTTGTTTGAACTCCGAGACATGATAGGGGCCGCTGGTCAGTGGCGGTGTCAGGGTGGATGCAGTTGGATCCTTATCGCGCCAGTAGTGTTCGGGCATGATCGGCAGGTAGTCGAAAGACATGAGCGTCGGCAGCTGCAGCGGCTCGTTGAGGTGAAAGGCTACGTGACGGTCGTCGATTCTCTCCACCGCGTCGATAACGCGGTAGTACAGGCGCCCCACGACCCGGCTCTGTAGACTCTCGAAGGAGAATACGACGTCGCTCGACGTAATGGGAACACCGTCCCGCCACTTTGCCCGTGGGTGAATTCTGAAGACGACCGTGGTTCGGTCGTCGGT
>JAPOYW010000127.1 GCA_026706425.1 Gammaproteobacteria bacterium | reverse complement strand
GGCAGCTGCGGCGAGAGCCCGGACTCACTGGTTTCTCTGCAGATCCCAAGTTCTACTGCCGAGATAAGCGCGGGGTCGGGGAAAAGCCGGGAGCGACCCGGCCAAACTAGCGTTTTGCCGGCGCAACGGGTGTTCCGCTGTCACACCCGCCGCGCGAGAGTCGCTCCCAGCTAAATTGTCCTTGCAGGAAGGCTTCCGCAACCGGCCGCTGCGTCGACCGCTTCTGCCATCGGCCGGCAGCTGGTAAAGCGGACCCTGACTGCTCCCGCCGTGCATCTGTCGCCTCCTCCCGGTAGACATCGATCCCGGCTCGACACGCACCGCCTCGGACCCCAGTGACTGTAGCCGAACCGCGACGAGCATCGGAAGACCGAGCGTCGACCGCACGGCTACCCGTAGCTGTGGCGTCGGCGTCCAGGCTCCCGCTGGAATTGCCGCTACCGTACACCTCCATTTCCTGTACCGGCCAGTCGCCTGCAACGCCTCGGCACCACCGATTGGCGACCCCGAACTCGTCGCCCCGCCGCCCTGCGCCCGCCGGCCTGATATCCACAGCCGTCACGATCGCGATTAACCGCTCCAGCCTTACACGGTCTTCATTGTCCGGGCCGCCATCCCGGCCGCCATCCCGGCCGCCGCACGGAGTTGCACTTGACGGCCCGCGGTGCTAATCTGTGTCTTTATGCTGGCGTGGCAGAGCGTCGCCTCGAAGCGGGCTTTCTCCGCCACCTCGCAAGCGTACGAGCCCGTTCCCCTCACGCGGCACAAAGGACACGGCATGAACACGTTCCGCTACCTTCGCCGCATCCACCCCATATTGGTTGCCACCTTCATCACTCTCTTGACCCTCGTCGTCTTCCCCGGCAGCACCATCGCCCAACCTGATGGCGGTCCGGTAGAGAGCGCCCGCCAAGTTTGGATCGGGCATCATCCACAAGCATCGGTCGCGGACATTGCACTTCGTGTGGCCCCCATTCTCTGGTTCACACCCGAAGAACCTCACGTTCTCGCCAACCATCCTACCCCAAGCGCGCTTCCCTGCGACCCAGATGGTTCGTCCGCCCCGGTCGTCTACTATCGCCGCGTCGGATCGTCTTCTGCGACTCTATACCCGGAAGACTCCCTTGAACTTGCGTACTATTTCTACTACTTGCACGATTATGGCGCGGGCTGCCACTCTAACGATCTCGAACTCGCGACCATGCATCTCGTAATGCACGCAACTCGCGACGGGTCGCCTCCATATGTGGTCTCCCTGGAGCGGATCGTCGGCCACGCGCATGGTAGCCGTTGGTACGAGAACGTTCTCGATCTCCGGAAACCCGGCACCGACGACACGTCCCTCCCGCCAACACTGCTCGTCGAGGAAGGTAAGCATGCCGTCGCACCAGACAGGAATGGCGATGGTCAGTACACACCCGGGTACGACGTCAATACTAACGTGACGGACGCGTGGGGCGTGAGGGACAGCTTCGGTTCCGGGTACCTCGGAAATACGTACGCTGCCCACATGACCAAACGACGCCACGACCGCGACCGCTGGATGGCCGATGCCCAGGGGCGAAGCTCCCAGTTGTGGTCTCGTAGCCATCGGTCGGCATGGTTTGCCCTCCCGACCCGTACCTACATACTCCGCAGAATGCCCCTTGCGTGTCTCGTCGCTCACGTGGAAGTGCGCGACCGTGATCCAAACCCTGGATGCGGCTCTATGCGGCTGACGCAGTTGTTGGAGGAAAAGGACCTTCGCTCTCGTGGGAAGCTCAGCTCCTTCTGGCACGACAAGCTCCGTCCCAACGGCGTTCAGTTTGCGATCGGGCTACCTGCTGCCCACACCGGGGCCGTCTACGGCATCGCGCTATGGAATCCGGATATGATAGACCTACCTCGGGGCTGGATCAGCTTCAAGTCGGTGATTACCCTGGCAGGTGCGGACAAAGGCAACAGCAACTACGCTGACTCCACTCGCTCACCCCACGATTTTCCCTGGGTTGACTTGATTTTCCACTACACGCCCTCCCTGTCGTGGCCGATCGCATGGTACGCCGGTGGCGGTCTTGCGGGAGGCTTTCCTAGAACCAACGGGGTTGCCGTCGCTGAGGCTGGCCTCCAGTTTCGGTGGCATCCTCGCTTTGTTGGCGCCGTGGGCGTACGCTACGATCAGTGGCGCAAAATCGTGCCTGTGGTGGAAGTTGGACTTGGAGGTCGGTAGTCGCCACGGGCGGCTCGACGAGCGATGGTGTCCCCCATCACCTGGAGGCGGGCGGTGCGCGCGGTGCGAGCGCGCCGCGTTGTCCAAGGTCAACGGCTTGGGCCGCTGGTTGCGCTGCGATCAGGGATCTCCGGGCCGGATTTGAGCGCGGGCGTCGGGCGATCGGCGTCGCGTGGCGTTGTTGACGTTTGAGGCTGTGAGACACGGGCCGGCTCGGGCTCGGTGGGCGGCCGATCTGGATCACGCTCGATGGTCCGGCCTGCTTCGTCGCCGTGCCGTTCTGGTTGCGCCCTGTCGTCGCTCTGGCTGCGCTCGCGTTCACGGGTCATCAGCCAGTCGGAGATACGCTGCGCATCGACGGCTGCGGACCGGATCTCCTTCGGGTCGTTCTCCAGGGCCTTGATCCACGAGGCGACGTACGCCGTTCCGTGCCTCGGCTTATGTCCGACGCCGAGGCGCTCGCCGGTCATCATCGCGGCGATCTCGGCCCGCAACTCCTCGCGTGCGTAGGCTTCCGAGCCGAAGCCGCCATGTTTCACCAGGGTGGGCCGGTTCAGGCGGCCCGGGTGTACGGTCGCGTGTCCCAGCTCGTGCAGCGCCGTGTGCGTGTAGGCCGACTGCGACGCCAACTGGCTCCGCTCGGGCAGCACCACGCGGTCGTCCTTCTTGCTGTAGTAGGCGCGGTCGCCGGCCACGTGGTCGACCCGGACGCCG
>JAPOYW010000421.1 GCA_026706425.1 Gammaproteobacteria bacterium | reverse complement strand
CGATCTAATCTTGGTTCCCTACAACGATGCAAAGAACAAACGCCGCCTCTACGGCGAGCAGGCTGGCGACTGCGCGGGTTGCGGGATGCATTTCGAGCTTAGAATCCTAGAAATCGACCATACCATTCCGCGAGCGAAGGGCGGCACGGACCATCTGGACAACCTCCAACTCCTGTGCAGCCACTGCAACCGCGTCAAGGGAGACCGCGGCATGGAGTACCTCAAAGCCAAACTCCAATTGGCTGCGTGATCGACCGCAAAGGCACTCGCGTCGATGAAGACGGTCTGTGCCAGCAACACCACCCAGTGGCGCACGGCCCAGAGAGACGGGCACTGTTGCAGCCGTTCAAGAAAGCATGCGGCATCCGCGATTCGGTGAGTTTGCGCACGCCAGTTCCCAGGGAGGCAGGAGGCCCTCGCTCCCGTTACGGCAAACGCTCGGCCTATTCGACGCAGGAGCGTCCAGTGGATCGGGAGGTTCCGGATACGGTGCGCTATCCCCCGGGCGTATGCGCCTTGAGAAACTCCACCACGGTCCCCACCGTGCCGTCGGCATCGGGATCCTTCCACTGTTCGACCAGCTGCGCGTTGGGCGCAAGCTCGGCGATTTCCCGGGAGGTGGACTCCGGGTGGTAGGGATCGCTTCCCATCAGCACCAGCAAGGGCGTCTGGCACCCTGCGACGAACTCCCGCGAGACGTTGTAGACGAACTCGTGGTCGAACATGTTGCTGCGGAAACTCGTCCAAGCCGCCTCGGACACCGAGGGCATCGACGGCTTCAACGGGTTCGCCCACTGGTCGAACATGGCGTGGAACAGCGCCCGGTTTTCGCCGCTGTCCCCGATGGACTGCTGCAATACCGCCGCAGTTATCCGCTCCGGATTGCGCTCGATCACGCCGAACGAGTAGGGACCGCCGATGCAGCCGCCCATGACATGGGTCTTCTCGATGCCGAGGTGGTCGAGCAACGCGACGTGATCGGACGTGTAGGTATGCCATCCATCATCCGCCGTGACCGGCGCCTTGGACTGCCCCGCATTGCGCTGGTCCATGGCGATCACCTGGAAGTGCGGCGACAGCGCTTCGACGGGATCCCATTCGGATCCTCGCCAGAACGACACGGCCGAACGCATGCCGCCGGGCGCGAACAGCAGGATGGGATAGCCCTCGCCGTGGATTTCGTAGTAGAGGCTGACCTCGCCTCGTTCGAAGAACGCCATGTAAGCTCCCTTTGCGACCTTTAGTTCAAGACAGACAGTTGTCCGCCGCGTACGTTGACACGGCGGCCGCAGAACTCGTCGCTGACCATGCCCTGGACCAACTCTGGATCCTCGGTGTTCACCCACGTCCGGGACCCGTCGGGCGTCCGGCACGACACATGGCCGATGCTCGGCCCATCGTCGTCGTACATGACCGTGTAGGACTCGATCGCAGCAATGCCGTCGTATTCGGCCAGGCATTCCCGGCACGGCAAGGCCGCGACCTCGGCCTTGACATCGTCGTGCTGGAAATCCTGTGGGGGCGGCGTTCCGGAATAGATGCCGTGGGCATGCTTGTAGAGGTTGCCGCCGTTGCCGGTGACCAGGCCGTACCCTTCCGGTTTCTCGCGCAGCAGTTCCACCGTGCGGGCGATGCTGTGCATCACGTAGTTGTTGAGCGGCCCACCGCCGAATGTGAGGCCGCCCGTCACGGTCAGCGACCGGTCTTCCGGCAAGCCCAGTTCCCAGGCGGCGATCTGCACCGCCGACGGGAAGCAACTGTAGAGATCCACGAACTCCAGATCGTCAGCCTCGATGCCGGCCAGGTCCATGGCACGCCTCCCGGTGATGCGGACGCCCGGGGACGTGTAGAAGTTGTCGCGAACGGACGCCGAGAAATGATCGTAGCCCTCAACACCCGAGTGGGGATAGACGCATCGATCTTCCGAGATGCCGAGTTGTCTCGCCTTCTCAAGGGAACACAAGACGAGCGCTGCCGCCATATCCACCGACATGTTGGCGTTCATGAACTTGGTGTAGGGGAAACTGATCTGTCGGTTCCTCGGGGTCGGCGTGCGGATCTCCTCCGCGGTCATGTTCTGCCGCACCCAGGCGTTGGGGTTTTCCTGGGCGACGTCGTTGAACCGCGCCCACAGGGAGGAAACCCGCGTGATGTGCGCGTCCAGGGTTTCGCCGCGCTGGTAACGCAGCGCGTTGTCGTACATCGGGTAGACCTGGATGGCGCGGCTGATGCCCTTCGCCCGCTCGAATTCGTGGTGCTCGGGTTGCTGCTCGGCACCGAAGACCGCGTCCGGTTTGCCCGGTGCCGGCGTCTGCGGCAATGCAACCCCCGCGCGCCGCGCCTTGCCCGAACTATTGCCGTTCTCGGCACCCGTAATCAGCACGAGATCGAACTTGCCGGCGAGGATCTCCATCGCCGTCTCGGTCAAGAGCGCCTGGTTCTGGTTGCCGCCAATCAGCGTCCCGACGGTCTGCGCAACCGAAGCGCCGATACGTTCGGCGATGGCCGCTGCGGGATTCTCGTAGCTCCACATACCCCGAACGACGCGCACGGATTGGGTCTGGTCGAGGAAGCCGCCGGTGCCGGTGTCGGTCTCGGCGCGACGCACGGCACGCATCATCATCTCGAGCGGCTCCACGGCCTGTTCGAGGGTTTCGATGCGGTTCAGAAACTGGCCGACGCCGACGATGACCGGCGTTCTCGGGTTCGGCATGCTTTGACGTGGCGGCGAAGCAGTGCATTAGAGTGCCACGTTTGGTCGCGGCGTCGCCACACAACCCCGCGCACGGGTGCGCGTCAGATCTGTCTTCGACCACCGCGACTTAGACTCTGCCGGACTTTCCGCTAGCGCGGCACATCCCACCGTCTCACCGGCTGATCGTTCAACCCAGACACAAGAGGCGGCCACGCCCCACCCCGACATCC
>JAPOYW010000064.1 GCA_026706425.1 Gammaproteobacteria bacterium | reverse complement strand
GACAAGATGGTGCTCGATTTCTGCGACTACATGCCGGGGCGCCTCGACCACTACCAGAAGATGTCGATGGACAACAAGATTCTGCAGCGTCGCACCAAGGGCATCGGCGCCTACACGACGGAGGAAGGTCTCGACTGGGGGATCACCGGTCCGTCGCTGCGCGCCACCGGCCACGACTGGGACCTGCGCAAGAAGCGTCCCTACAGCATGTACGATCAGTTCGAGTTCGACATCCCGACCGCGGAAGCCGGGGACTGCTACGCCCGGGCCGAGGTCCGCGTCGAAGAGATTCGCCAGAGCCTGCGAATCATCCGCCAATGCGCGGAGAACATGCCGTCGGGGCCCATCAAGTCCGACCATCGGTTGACGACCCCGCCCCGCAAGGAGCGCACGATGCAGGACATCGAAACGCTCATCCACCACTTCCTGAACGTCAGTTGGGGACCGGTGATCAGACCGTCGGAGTCCTGCACGACTGTTGAAGCGACCAAGGGCTGGAACTCGTACTATTCGATCTCCGACGGCGGCACCATGGCCTACCGAACCCGGGTCCGCACGCCGTCGTTCCCGGCGCTGCAGCAGATCCCGCTGATCAGCCGCGGATTCATGATCGCCGACCTGATCGCCATCATCGCGAGCATCGACTTCGTGATGGCGGACGTGGACCGGTGAGGGAGCGACGCGTGGTGGATCTTCGTAGGGGCGACGCTATCGCGCCCGCTAGGGCGCGCCGTCGCCCGTCTTCGGGAAACGAAGGGCGTGCGCTCGCCTGCGGTCGTGAGGGTCAAGGGTTCGCCGGAGCGGGCGGGGACAAGCCCCGCCCCTACGGTTGCGCGCCTCTTGTCTGCTCAACAGCGGGAGTACCACGTGGCTGAACCTGCATTGATCCAAGTCCTGTCGGACGACGAAATCCGCGAGATCGAGGAGGAATGCGCCCACCTCCCGGATCGCAAGTCCGCCGCCATCGACGCCATGATGATCGTGCAGCGGCATCGTGGCTGGGTCTCCGACGAGAGCCTCCACGCCATCGCGCGGCTGCTCGGCATGTCGGTGGAGAACCTCGACAGCATCGCCACCTTCTACAACCTGATCTACCGAAAGCCCGTGGGACGGCACGTGGTGATGGTCTGCGACAGCGTGTCCTGCTATGTGATGGGCGCCGACACCTTGAGGAAAGCCGTGGAGGAGCACTTGGGTGTCGGATTGGGCGAGACGACCGAGGACGGTCGTTTCACGCTGCTGCCGATCGTCTGCCTCGGGGCATGCGACCGGGCGCCGACGATGATGGTTGACGATCAGTTGATTGGGGACGTGACTGCAGGCCGTCTGTCCGAGATCCTCGAACGGTTCGAGTGAGGCGCAGAAATGCCTGCTATATCAATGCTCTACGGGATCATCGTCTAACATCTATTTCATGAACAACAAGCAACATCAGCTCCCCCATCTGCACGCCAAGTTCCAGGACGACGAGGTCATAGTGTCGATTCCGGACGGCGACGTACTCGACGGACAGCTGCCCCGTTCAAAAATGCGGCTGCTCTTGGCCTGGATCGAACTTCACAAGGAGGAACTCCGGGCGGATTGGGACCTGGCCGTAGCCGGCGAGCAACCATTCAAGATCGAGCCACTGAGGTGACCGTGAACCCCCGAGTGTCACGAGTGAAACCCACCGCCGACTACAACCTTGTGCTTGTGTTTGACGACGGGGATCGCCGCGTCTACGACTGCTCACATCTGCTCGACTTCGGAGTATTTCGTGAGCTGCGCGACTTGGGGTACTTCAAACATGCTTACGTGCTGGACGGTACGGTAGTGTGGCCACGTGAACAAGATATCTGTCCGGACACGCTATACCGCGACTCCTTGCCTTTGGTTGAAGAAAGGCCCTCTTGAATGGCGGACGAACAAAGACCCCTAATCGGCATCGTCGACACCGTCGGCGGCCCCGTCAATCTCGAAGCCTACGAGTCCCACGACGGCTACGCGGCCGCCCGTCAGGCGTTGGCGACGGATCCCAACGACATCATCGACCTCGTCTCGGAGGCCAATCTGCGGGGCCGGGGCGGTGCGGGATTCGGGACCGGCATGAAGTGGGATTTCACCCGCGGTCCCGCGAAGACCCCCGGCGGCAAGTACCTGGTCTGCAACGCCGACGAGATGGAGCCCGGGACGTTCAAGGACCGCTACCTGCTGGAATACAACCCGCACCTCCTCATCGAAGGCATCATCATCGCCGCGCACGCGATCCACGCCGAGACCGCGTACGTCTTCCTACGCGGCGAGTACCACGACCCCTACCGGGAACTGCAACGTGCCATCGACGATGCCTACGCCAAGGGCTACCTCGGCAAGCGCGTCTTCGGCACCGACATCAACCTGGAACTGCGCATCCACCGCTCCGCCGGACGCTACATCTGCGGCGAGGAAACGGCACTCCTAAATGCGCTCGAAGGCAAGCGTGCCCAGCCTCGGCAGAAGCCGCCGTTTCCGCCGGCAAGCGGCGCCTGGGGCCGGCCGACCATCGTCAACAACGTCGAGACGCTGTGCAACGTGCCGGCCATCGTCCGCAACGGTGCCGAGTGGTACCAGGATCTCGGCATCGGCGACGACTCCGGGACGAAGATCTACGGCGTGTCGGGCCGCGTGAACAACCCCGGACTCTGGGAACTGCCCATCGGGACCACGATCCGGGAGATCATCGAGGAGCACGCGGGCGGGATGCGTACCGGTTACAAGCTGCGCGGTCTACTGCCCGGTGGTGCGTCGACGGACTTCCTGGTGGAAGAACACCTAGACCTCGCCATGGACTACGGCACCAACGTGGCCGCCGGCAGCCGCATGGGCACCGGCACCATGATCCTGATGGATGATTCTATCTGCCCGGTGGACATGTGCAGCAACCTCGAGCATTTCTTCGCACAGGAGTCCT
>JAPOYW010000226.1 GCA_026706425.1 Gammaproteobacteria bacterium | reverse complement strand
CGAAGGTCCCGAAGAAGCTGGCGTATCGGGCGGCGCGTCTCGATAGGGTCGTTCGTGTCAACTTTTGCGGGATCGTCTGGCAGCACTGCAAGAACTCGATCAACCAAGTCTTGGGCGTCGGTACCGTGGTCATCGCTGCCCAAGACGGCGTCGATGCGCTCCCATTCGGCGTCGCTGTCAACGACGTCTCGACTCACGCGCACCGCATACCGGGAGCGGGCGTACGCGCGGGCTGCGTCGTCGGCGACATCTCGGACTATGGCGCGACCCGTCGGGTTCCAGCCGAACTCGTCGCACCCGCCTCGTTGGGCCGGAACGACCAGTACATCGCCAGGGCGAATGTCGACGCCGCGAACGGGGCCGGTGTGCTGGTCGTTGACTCCTGCCCACCGAAACGCGGTGCACCCGTCGGTAGCTTCGGCAGCCGCGACTTCGGTCCGACCATCGGGGATGTCCGCAACGGAGTCGTAGTCCACCGGAGTTCGGTCGAGGAATGCCCTCGCGGCCCAGATCGGCACGGCGACAGACTCGGTTGATCGAGGGGGAACCAATGCCATCAGACGGGCCAACGCGTCACCGTGGTCGCGGATGTCCTGAGCATTGATGTCGGCACGCCAGACGATGGAGACGTCAGCTGATTTCGGCTCCTTGCCGTGCAGGAACAATCCGATGTCGGGATCCGCCCGAGGGACGGGCGAGGTGCTAGCCCAGAGGTCGATGTAGGCAGGCATCAGCACGGGAGCGTCGGTTCGCGGAGAAATCAGCGCATCCGTGTCGAGCGAGCAGGTAAGCGAGTCGAACGACTCTATTCCGAAGTCGACGACGCTCCCCTTCGCCAGTTCATTGAGGGCCGCCCATGTCTCGCGCATGCAATTGCCGTAGACCGGATCCGGTTTCGCCTTGGCGAGATCCTGCGGCAAGGCGACGACATCGGCCTGGGCTGGTATGTCGCGACCGTCGCGGTTCAGGCGGCCAAATCGTTGGCGCAACGCGTCGAGGGGGGCGGCCTGAGTGACCAAGCCGTCGAGGTCCACGTCCACGCCAACCTCTAGGCATTGCGTGGCGACTATGACCAAGGGCGACGCGCCGGTGCGATTCTCACTCGCGGTCCTGAACGGAGCCAAACGATCCGTTACCAAGCGGTCGCGCACGACGCTGCGGCACCGCCCGATTAGCAGGATGGCATCGAACTCGGACGCGTTCAGTTGGTCGAAGACATCGCGGGCGAGTTGCACTCGATTGACAATCACCGCCACTGCCGGTGCCGCGACTCCCTCCGCGATCAGGCGTGACATCATCGCCGTGGCACGCTCGCGAAACACCACTGGTGCGACGGCCTCGAGGGCTGCCTTCACCAGCGTCGCTGGCTTCTCGGCGGTGAGCCGGCGACTCAGAACGGCGTTGTTCCGGTCCCTTTCGGAAAGACGGAGCTGTCGTCCCGACCCTCCGCCCGGCGTCGCGGACAGAAGCGCGAGCTTGATAGGCGCTCGACCCATCGCCTGAACGCCAGCGAGCGTCTGCAGGAACGGCTGAGAGAGATGCGCCTCATCGACTAGCACAAGCGTGTTGCAGCCCAGGAGACCGGCGTGGATGGGGCGCATGCGCGCCGATACGCCGTACCCGCGAAAGAGGAGCCGGGAGCCCACCTGGTCGACTGTAGAACACAGGATGACGGGTTGAGTCGGCGTACGCGCCCACTCTGTCTCCAAAGGCGCCCCGCCCCTCAGACGCTGGACGACGAGCGGTCTACTCCTGTTCTCGGCGAGGGACGCGAGCCGTTCCGCCACTTCCGTGACGACGCGGCGGTGTTTGGCGTTGCGGACACGTTGAGGATGGGAGAGTGCGGTTGCGAGCGCCTCCGCTCGGGCATGGGCGTCGTCTACGACGAGCCTGCGGTCGACGACGAGGCAGATGCGCAGGGCTGCCTGCTGTGGCTCCTCGGCGCGTAGCGCCAGATGAAAGACGGCCGCGTCAAGGGCAGCCGTCTTGCCAGCACTGGTGGGGAGATTCAGCACGTCCGGCCACTCGTTCGACGCGGCGAGATCGTCGACGAGACGCTGCTGCCACGGAAAAGGTGAGTGGCCGTGGACGCCGGCGAGGAAGTGGGCGAAATCTCCGGCCTTCAGACTCATCGCTCAAGTCTTGCGCCGCGGAACAGACCGAGACCCGTAAAACGGCCGGCGCCGAGCAAAACCGGGCCTTCCACCTCGTCTTCGAAGTCGATGGCGACATGGACCAGGGGCCGCGAAGCGAAGGGCTTGGGCACACGCCAACTTGACCAGTGGGGCGCCCCCGCGGGCGGGCGCGAAGGTGGTGCACCCATGACGGCTGAGTGCTTGCCCACGCGAATCTTGGAAGTGGCAGGTCTCGGTAGCCCGGCGCGTTCGCAGGCCACGGCGATCATCTCGCGGGCTTCCTCCTCGGGTCGGCGTTTGAGGTGGCGATCGAGGACGACCGGGGTCACGCTTGCCCACACTTTGGAAGGAAGGACGTAGGGCCCGAAGGATAGAGAGCGTATCGGGGTGTCCCCGGCGGCGGCGGGCGACAGCTTGACAGGGCTGCGTAGGGGCGGTCCGTCCAGCGTGAGGACGCGCCTTTGGAGGCCTTCGTCGTATTGCGCGATCTGACCAAATGCACGCCGGAATTCCTTGCTGTCGAGGATCGCGGAAGACCGTGGCGGAATGGCGGCGAAGCCGAAGACGCGCCCGTCACCGTGCCGGTATTCGACGAAGGCCATGGGCTGTATCGCAAGGTGCGGCTCTTTGGTGCAGACGACAGTTGGCCCGACCAGGGAGGTGGGCCTCATTGAAGCAAGTAGACGTGGCGACCTTGCTTGTCGCGTTCGACGTGTTCCCCCCCGTGATCTGCGGGGGCCTCATTGAAGCAACGGCCAGGCGCCGCGGCCCAGCACGGTATCGATCGATCCCCCCCGTGA
>JAPOYW010000403.1 GCA_026706425.1 Gammaproteobacteria bacterium | reverse complement strand
GGCACCGGCACGGCCGCACCGGTCCCGAAATCGTATCGGGGGGTTGCTTGGATGTTGGGCGGCCATCCGTAGGGAGGGTCGTCCACGCTGGCCCCCGTGGCGAACTGCAGGTCGCGGTCGTCGCCGTCGAGCGGATCGCGGGTCAGGTACTCGTAGCTGACCGTCACGGAACCCCGGTTCTCGTTGCCCCAACTCCGCGTGCCGCCGACGGAGACGGAAGTTTCCACAGCGTCGCCTCCCTGCGGCACGGAATGGTTGAGGCGCACGTCCACCCCTTGGTAGTCCTTGCGGGTGATGACGTTCACGACCCCGCCCACGGCATCGGCGCCGTAGATGGCGGAAGCGCCGTCGAACAGCACCTCGACGCGCTCGATCATGGAAATCGGTATCTGGTTGATGTCGGTCGCTTCGCCGAGCACGCCGCCCCGGGCGGTGCGCCGGCCATCGATCAGGATCAACGTGGTGCGTTCCCCCAAGCCGCGCAGGTTGACCCCGGCGGCGCCGAAGTAGTTGCGCGTGCTGCCGAAGAGGTTGCCTTCGAGCGCTGCGCCGTTCGAGGACGGCGCGTTGAAACTCTGCGGCAACCGACGCATGAATTCCTCCACGGTGGTCACACCGCTCGCCTCGATCTCGAACCGGTCGTAGACGGTGACCTGACGGTCCATCTGCCCGGGTTGCCTGGCGATGCGCGACCCGGTGACGACGATCAGTTCGACGTCGTCGTCCTCGTCGTCGTCCGACATTGCGGCGTCGATCGCGCCGCCGCCGGCACCACCCCCGTCGGGTGCGGCTTCGTCGAGGCCGATGGCCACTGAGTCGTTGGCCGCGAAGTGATACGCGAGTCCCGAATCCTTGAGCATCGAGTCGAGCGCCTCGACCACGGTGTAGCGCCCGTTGATGGGCCCTAGTTCCTTCTCGCCCGATATGCCGCTTGGCACGGCGATCTGGATCCCGGCGCTCTCGCCGAGTTCCACAAGCGCCGCCCCCGCGTTCTTTCGCTCGATGTCCAGGCTGATCTTGCGTTCGTCCGCCGCAGCGGCGGCAGTGCCAACAATGGCGAACGCCATTGCGATTGCCGTGGTTATCCATCCGAGACTTGTGAAGTTGTTGAAAATCACGTCATTCCCCTCCTGGAGGCCCGTTACCTCGTTCGTTTTTTCCCTGTCGCAGCCGGATGCTGTGTACCGCACGACCAGGCGGACGCCGATGTCCTGTTGCAGCTAATGCACTGCATGGGATTCTGTCTCCGCCGCTAGGATCGCGATTGCCGTCAATGTCGGTACCACCCGGATCGGCACGGCGTTTTCGAGTGTCGTCAATGCCTCATCGATGGAGTCGAGCCGGAGCGTCGCGAAGACGCGGATGTCGCCGACCTTCGGGTCGTGAATGCGGATCGGCTTCTCGGAATAGCGGCTAAGCTCCGCCACCACTCGGGCCATCGGTTCGTCGATAAAGGTCAGGCGTCCCTGCCGCCACTGCTGGCGACGCGCGACGTTCGAATCGTGGTGCGCCGCGAACGTCTGATCGTGGGCACTGAAGTCGACTACCGCGCCGGCCACGAGCCCGAACTCGTCTCGCGCCAACGATCCATTGTCGACGGGGTGTTGCCGCAGATCGAGCCAAGGCGGATCCGCAGGTGGTTCACGGCCCTGTCGGTGTAGCGCAAGGCGGCCGTCGGTCAATGCCAGGGCGAAGCCGGCCCCATTCCGGCGCAGGTTGAACTCGGTGCCATGGGCGGTGATGGAATGTCCGCCCACCTCCACAGTGAAGGGTCGCAGCGAATCCGGGGCGACCTCGAAGTACGCCTCGCCGCGGTCCATGACGACGCGTCGAACGTTGTCCGTCATGCCGACGAGAATCTGGGAGCGCGTATTCAGCGTGACGGTCGACCCGTCTTCCAGTGTCAGGGTGCGTTGTTCGCCGACCTGCGTCGCGTAACGGGTGACCGCGTCCGCGTCCTCGGAATACTGTGTCGCCACGAACCATGCGGAGAACCCCAGCACCACGCCTGCAACGAGCCCGGGCGCTACGACGTTCCGCACGATCCGCCTCGAGACCGCGCGGTGTTTGCCGTATGTGGCCCGGTACAGGGAATCCTCGCGCAGTTCGTCGCGCCAGTCGTCGACCGCTCCGAGCAGGTGGTGCGCTTCCACGAACCGCGCCTTGAACACGGGATCCTGCTCGCAGCGCGCCTTGATCGCGAGGCGTTCGGACTCGGTGAGATCCTCGCTGTAGATCCGCACGGCGGCGGCGTGGGCGTCCTCCGTAATCCGGCACGACTTTCGGAAGATCATGGCGGTGCGCCCTAGTCGCCCAGCAACGCTTGCCGCAAGTGAATCAGCGCCTTGCCGATGTACTTCTCGACGGTCTTCGTGGATACGTCCATGGCCTTCGCCACGTCGCGGTAGCTCATGTGGCTGAAACGGTTCAGGACGAAGGCGCGCCGCCACTCGGGCTTCATCTCTGCTAGCGCCGATGCCACGGCGGTCAAGTCATCCCTGGCCAACGCAATGCTCTCGGGCGAGGGCGCCTTGCCGGCATCCGCATCCCGCAACAGACGCACATGCTCTTCGTGCTGTCGCCGGACTCCGCGATGACGTTCCCTGTCGATCACCAGCCGGTTGGCGACCGTCAACAGGAAGCCGAGGGTACTTCGTCGGCCCGGAGGCAGTCTTTCGGGCAGGTCGTCCATCCGGGCCAATCGCGCATACACATCCTGCAGGAGGTCTTCAACGTCCAGACTGCCGACCACCCGCGCAGCGATGAACCGCCGCAGCGCTGCGGCGTGCGCCCCGTAGAGGCGATCTAGGGCCTGTTCACGCGTCTCGGGCTTGACTTCCTTCAAGGCCACGAGTTTGCGCTTGCCCGGCTTCGTCACTTCGTCACATTGAACCGCCCAATTGCCGCCTGCCCCTCTCGCAGTACTGCTGTCCAGTTCTAAG
>JAPOYW010000223.1 GCA_026706425.1 Gammaproteobacteria bacterium | reverse complement strand
CACATAGAACGCCTCGGACGCCTCGAGGGTGCGCCGGTCGGCGGTGAAGCGGCTCGACAGACAGAGCCCGGTACCGCAATCGCCCATGTCGTTGAGCACGAACGTCGTGGCCGCGCCGGAACGCATGAGGTCTTCGGTTCGCGCCACGAGTTCCGCCATATCGAACCGGTAGTACGCCGTCTGCCGACGCGCGTCGTCGCCCCCCGGCACCTGATCGAAGGCATCGCCGGCATCCGACGGCATCAAGAGGTCCGCGATCGCACCCGGCTGCGTCACGCCGCCCCAGGCGTCGCGTTGCACCACCGAGCCGGCGGCGCGGTTGTCGACGTCCGTGAGTTGGATACCGAAGTCGATGCTGTCGATGAACCCCAGGTCGAACTCGTAGATGCCACTGAGCCTCGTTTGCCCAATGTCCATTTCCGAGAAGTTGTTGGTGAACACGCTACCGGTGACGATCATGTCGTCGGGCGAGAGCGGATCGGCGAGTGTGAGTTCCAGCACCGGCAGCTCGGCGCCGAAATGGCCGGTGGTCCGCGAGCGCGTGAACGCGGCCGTGGAAAGCAGGGCGGAGTCGCCGAACGGGCTGTCCGGCTCGCGCGTTGCCGTCGAGTTGTGGTGATCGAACTCGAGCGTCAGCCGGGCGGTGGCGTCCCACAGGACGTTCAGGCCGATTGCGCCGTTCTGCGTGCGCCAGGCGTCTTGACCGCCCGCCATGGAATAGTCGGCGTTGCTCGTATTCTCGGTGTAGGCAAGCGGGGTTGCCTGCGGACCGTCGGTCCACAGCGTCTCCTGGCCACCGAAGTTGAACCATGCCGAAAGATTGCTGTAAGTGCGTTCGAGTTCGACCTCGGAATACGTGTAGTCGAGCGTGCCCACGAGAACGTCGGAGGGCTGGACCTGCAGCGTGAGCTGGCCGTTGGTTCGCACGCGGTCGAATTCCGCGATTTCGTAGCCGACCGCCTGCGGCACCGAGTAGAGGTCTCCCTCCCCTGGGCGGTTCTGCTGGTTTGGGTCGATGTGCGGCGGGATGCCGCCCCACTCGGACGGGCCGATGCCACACCAGCAATTGTCCACCTCGCCGGGGAACGTCCGCCAGCCGCCGACGTTCGCCGTGTTGGCGCCGTTGTCGCGATCCTGGCGGACGACGCTCAGCGCAATGCCGGCACGGTCGTTGGCGAACGTATTCGAGAACAGCGCCGAAATCTCGGGCGTGACTTCGCTGCCCTCGTCCGTGGAGAGGTCGCGAAGCGCGCTGCCGGCTGCGGTGAAGGACGGGCCCGGGTTCTCGAGCGGCCGCGTCGTGCGAATGCTCAGCGTGGCCCCGATGCCGCCCGTCGGCATGTGCGCCTGGCCGCTCTTGTAGACCTCCACCGTGCTGATGCCTTCGGATGCGAGGTTGCCGAAATCGAACGAACGGCCAAGTCCGGAGGCGGTCGGCATCTGCCGGCCGTTGAGGAGCACCAGGTTGAAATCCGGGCCGAAGCCGCGCACGGTGACGCGGGCGCCTTCGCCGCGCTCCCGGTCGATGGACACGCCCGTGATCCGTTGCAGCGATTCCGCCAGATTGCTGTCCGGGAAATCGCCGATGTCCTCGGCGGTGATCAGATCCACCACGCCGATGGCGGCGCGTTTGAGGTCCATCGACCGTTTCAGACTCTCCCGGATGCCGACCGCAACGATCAGCTCCTCGAGCGTGACCGCCTCGGCGTCTGCCTGCTCGGCCTCCTGGCCGGTCGTCATGCCCGCCACGGCAAGCGACACGGCCGCAGCGAGCGGAGTCTTCTGCCAACGTCTTTCGCCCATGCGCATCCCTCCAAGGTACAGCTATCAGATGATCGCGACGACCACGCCCCGCCTGCAGATCCGATGCTCCGGTTTCGGAGTCGTTGCATCGAAATATAGTGCTTGCTCTACCCGACGGCAACCCTGCAACGCTCGCTGCCTCGCTAGCCCGGATATCTCACCAGTGGCCGCGATGATCGCCGAGGATTTTGGTTCCGTGCGCGTGCTCGCGACCGAAAGCATAGCGGGGACTACGTTTGAGGTCGCATGTGCGCGCACGGGGCCAAAAGACCGGCGAGGGCGCGGCCAGCGCAGAGTGTGACCGCTCAAACCCATGGATACCCTTCGCAACCATCTGATTCCTAATGAGCTGCGTCATCGTAACAAGCGGCTGGTGAGATATGCGGGCTAGATTACTTGAGCGCCCTTGGTGTTTATGCAAGGTTGCATTTAGGTACAGCGGTCAAGGCCGCTCTTGGACGGCTCGCGTACTCGCGAGACGCGCTAGTCCGCTAGAAAGGCGACCCGGAAGCCGGTGTCCGGGGCGGGGCGATCCGGATCGCTCGAAATCCGCACGGCGCCCGGACCCGTTTCGGTCGACGACGCATCCCCTGGACCGAGCCGGCGCACCCGGGTTTCGCACCCCTCGCGCACCCAGGCGGAACCGTCCTCCGGGGCCGGCGTCTGGCCGGGTTCCCCGCAGTCGAATACCCACTCCGATGCGTTGCCCGACATGTCATGGATTCCCCACGCGTTGGCCGCTCCGTCACCGACCGGACCAATTGCCCGCGACGCCGTGCCCGGGCCGGCGCGTCCGCCGCCGTCGTCCCCGGCGCGCGCCGCATACTCCCACTCCGCTTCGCTTGGCACGCGGTATTCGCGGCCGGTCTGTTCGGATAGCCACGCCGCGTAGGCTACGGCGTCGTGCCAAGACACGTTCACCGCCGGATGCCGACCACCCTCGGCGAGGGAGGGCGGTGGCCGACCTGTGGCGGCGGCGAAGGGCGCATAGTCGGTTTCGGTGACTTCGTACTTGGACACCGCAAACGCGCGCTCGAAAGCCACCGGTCGTCCGGGGGCATCCGGACTCGAGCAGTCGGCCCCGAAACAGCCGATGCGGGCGCGGCCCGGCGGCAACATGACCATGATCGGTCCGGTTCCTCCCG
>JAPOYW010000423.1 GCA_026706425.1 Gammaproteobacteria bacterium | reverse complement strand
GAGATCAACGACCGCAACCGAATGCGCCGACAGGCCGCCGAGCGGGCCGCCATCAACGCGCCGATGCAGGGGACGGCCGCGGACATCATCAAGCGCGCCATGATCGCCGTGGACTCGTTCTGCCGGGACTCCGACCTCGACGCGGCGATGATCATGCAGGTTCACGACGAACTGGTCCTCGAGGTGGCCGACGAGGACGTGGCCGGAACCGTTGCCGAAGTCAGCGCCCGGATGCGCGGTGCCGCCGATCTCGCCGTGGAGCTAGTCGTCGACGTCGGTGTCGGCGACAACTGGGACGAGGCGCACTAGAAGGCACCACCCTTGGGTCCGTGGTTGCGCCTCCTCTCGTGCCTTCAAATGTGAGATATTATGTCGATTGAAATAATGTAAATCGACATAATATTGACCATGAACTTCATTGACCGCCACGACGAGATTAGACGTCTCGATGACGCGATGTCGCGGCCACGGGGTTTCGGCGTGCTTTGGGGTCGGCGTCGCGTCGGCAAGACGCGGCTTCTCACCGAGTGGTGCCAACACAACGATGGCGTCTATGCCGTGGCCGACCAGTCCGGGCCCGTTTTGCAGCGGCGCTACCTTGCCTCGGCGTTGGCGTTGCGCTTGCCGGGATTCGACGAAGTGGAGTACCCCGATTGGCAAGCCCTCCTTCGCAGGCTCGACCGCGATGCCGACAGCCACGGATGGCGGGGACCGTTGATCGTGGATGAACTGCCGTACCTGGTTGCCGCCGAGCCGGAGATCCTTGCGGTATTGCAGAACTGGTTGGACTCGCCGACCCGTCAAGTCGGCTTTGTCGTGTGCGGTTCCAGCATGCGCATGATGCACAGCGCCGTACTCGACAGTGGTGCGCCGCTCTACGGGCGTGCCAGCGAGGCGTTTGGTGTCCACCCGTTGCGGCCAGGATTCCTTGCGGACGTGTTCCCGCGCGCCAGCGCTCGCGAGTTGGTGTCGGCGTACGCCGTCTGGGGCGGCATGCCCAGGTACTGGGAACTCGCGGAGCCCTTCGGCGCGGCGTCGAGTGAGGTAGTGGACTCTCTGGTGCTCGACCCAAGGAGCCCCCTGCATCGAGAGCCCGACCGGCTGCTGCAGGCTGAAACGCCGACCGCCACCGCGCTACGACCGCTTCTGGACGTGATCGGCAACGGCGCACACCGGGTGAGCGAGATCGCCGGTCGGTTGGGACGCCAGGCGTCGAGCCTGGCCGGACCGTTGGCAGCGCTCGGCGAAATGGGCTTGATCCGCCGAGAAACCCCGTTCGGCAGCGATCCGAAGTCCGGGAAACGCAGCCTCTACCAGATCGCCGATCCCTTCCTTCGGTTCTGGTTTCGGGTCGTTGCACCCAACCGGTCGCTGCTGGCGGCCGCGCCGAGAGAGACGCGGCTCGCGATCTGGCAGCGCCACAGGGCGCAACTGGAAGCCTACGCCTGGGAGGAACTGTGCCGGATGGCCGTACCGAATCTGCACCGAGTGGTCCCCGCGATCACGGCGTTCGGGCCTCTCGGAGAGGGGCAACGCTATTGGCGGGGCAACGACCCGGAACTGGACATCGTGGCCCGCTCGGTCACCGGACGGGGCATCCTTATCGGCGAAGCGAAATGGAGTACGACGGGCGGACGCCCCGATGTGCCGCGCCTCGGCGCACTCGTCGCCGACGCGGACACACCGATCTGGTCGTTCCTGTTCACGCCGGATCCGTCGCCGGACAGCGCCGAGGTCGTTGACGCGCGAATGGTGCTTCAGGCACTCCGATAGCGTCAGAGTCCACCAGGATGTTCCCGACTCAGATGCTCCCGTACCGCCGCGACGGCTTCGGCCGCACCGAGCCCGGTTGCGGCCGAGAACAGCAATGTCCGGGTAGCTGGCGGCACTTCCGTCTCGAATGATCGAAGCACCGTTTTCCGTTCGCCGCGTTTTAGCTTGTCGGCCTTGTTGAGCAGCACGAGGAGCGGCAGCGAGCGGCCCGTGCACCAGTCGATCATTTGCCGGTCGTAGGGTTTGAGCGGGTGTCGGGCGTCCATGAGCAGGACGAGGCAGACCAGGTTGGTCCGACGGTTCAGATACTCGTCAACGGCTTGGCCCCACGCCTCTCGGCGCGACTTGGCCGCGCGGGCATAGCCGTAGCCGGGCAGATCCACCAACCGTCCGCCCTCGTTCACGCTGAAGAAGTTGATGAGCTGCGTACGGCCCGGCGTCTTGCTCACCCGGGCAAGCTGCCGCCGACCGGTCAGGCGGTTCAACGTGCTCGACTTGCCCGCGTTGGAGCGACCGGCGAATGCCACTTCGACAACGTCGTCGCGGGGACAGGCTTCAAGCCGGTCGGCGCTCAAAAGGAACTCGCTCGCCAGCGGTTCCAGCGGATGGGTGTCGGGCATGTTGGGTGCTAGACGGTGGGGAAGGAGCGCACGGCCATCCGTGACGCAGGCAACGTCGATGTCTGGGGATTCGGTGTCGATCCCACTCGAGTCACGCCTGTTCGGCATCGAGTTCGATCGACGCGACGAGCGTCTCAACCGCAGCCCGAATCATCGCCCCGAGGTCGGCGTCATGCTGATAGTCGGGCGAGTTGCAGGCTGTCCACGCGTCGTTGTTGAAGCAAGTCTTGGAACGCCTGTTTAGGGCTCTTGTTCGGCGACCAAGCGGCGGTATGAGTTCCGACCAAAACTGCGCGGCGTCGACGCCGCGACTCTCCAGTAGTGCGGTTGTCGAGTCGGGAACTAGCGTGTCATCGAAGTCGAAGACTACTGCGATGACGGCCACTTGGACACTCGGTCGGGGGCGACTTCACGGCGCTCCGGAGTGTGGGTTTGCTTGTTGCGCACCTTGTGCACCTGGGACATTGCCGCTCCCACGCGCTGCTGCACTTGGACGAAGTGACCCGCCCGATCCTTGGGCCCTGTTGATGCCATCCGAGACTCTCCCACGCCGTCGCAGTGG
>JAPOYW010000060.1 GCA_026706425.1 Gammaproteobacteria bacterium | reverse complement strand
GCATCCACGACCCGGAAGCGATAGCCGGGCGTGATGAACAGGCGCGTCTCGCCGCAATCGTCGCCGGTCGCCGCAGCGGACTCGAGGGTCCGCACAACGGTTGTGCCGACGGCAACCACGCGTCCTTCGCACTCGTCGATGGCCCGGCGCGTCCCGTCGGGTATGGCGTAGCGCTCGGCATGCATCCGGTGTCGGCTCAAGTCGTCCTCGCGGACCGGCTGAAAGGTACCGGCACCGACATGCAGAGTGACCGACGCGATACCCACACCCTTGGCGCGTAGGCGATCCAGAACATCATCGTCGAAGTGCAGGCCCGCCGTCGGTGCCGCCACGGCCCCGGGCACTGCGGCATAGACGGTCTGGTAGCGGTCCTCGTCCTTGGCATCGGGCGAGCGCTCGATGTACGGCGGCAGCGGCACATCGCCGTGCGCGTCCAGGTACTCGGCAACCGGCGCGTTGAAGTCGAGCAGGTAGAACTCGTCGGCCCGATCCACCACGTCGATGCGGTGCCCATCCAGATAGAGGCACCGGTTGGGCTTGAGCGGCTTGCTGACGCGCACCTGGCAAAGCGCCCGGCTCGTGTCGAGGATCCGCTCGACAAGCACCTCCGCCCGGCCCCCGGAGTCCTTCTGCGCCATCAGCCGCGCCTTGACGACCCGGCTGTCGTTGACGATGAGCAGATCGTCCGCGCCGAGCAGATCCGGCAGGTCGTCGAACCGGCAGTGACGCATCGAATCCCCGGCGAGTACAAGCAGGCGACTGGCGGAACGCGCATCGAGCGGACGCTGGGCGATCAGCGATTGGGGCAAGTCGAAACGAAAGTCTGTGCGACGCACTCAGCCACCGCGCCCGGTTGTCTCGGTTTCGATCGGCACGATCCGGTCGTCCTCGCCAAGACGCCTCTCGATCGCCGGGTCGCCGCGGTAGACGATCCGGCCCTCGCCCCCGACGTCTGCATCCAGGCGACGATCCGCCCATACGAAAGCCTGACCCACGCCGCTCACTTCCACCCGGACCGACGATGCGCGCAGGTTGCTGCCGCGGTAGAGACCCGAACCGCTGACATCGACCTCGACCTCGTCTGCCGACCCCATCGCGGTGATGCGACCCAACCCGCCGACGACACCCAGAAACGTCTCGGCGGCGATTCCGCTGGCCAAGATCCCGCCGGCGCCGTCCGCCTCGACAACCAGGCGCCGACAGACCACGGCGGCCGCGTCGATGGAGGCCGCGCCCGAGGTCGCGAGCGTCGCCTCGTCACCGAACCGCACCCTGCGGATGGTTGCCACCGCACTACCCGATAACCGAACGCCCTCGAGCACCGGCATGGTCACGCGGAACTCGATCGGCACCGTCGGTCGAACACCGTCGATCCAGTCCACCTCGCGTTGCAGGACCAACGTCGCGCCGTCGGCGGCGACGCTGAGAGAGGGCACTACGTCGTCTTCCGCAGACACCGAAACGGCGTGCTCCCCCGGGGCAATGATGACCTTCCCGTCGCCGCTCAATACCACTTGAGTGAATTCGCCCACATCAAAGCGTTCGACGACCACCCGACCGGAGCCTTCGCCGGTATAGCACCCGCCCATCAACAGCGCGAGCAACGCCGGCGCGATTCGGTATCGGCCCACATTCAGCCTCGGATCCCAAGGAGCAGGCAGTGTTAGGCCAACACACCGCCGTTGCAAGCTTGACTAGTGCTTCGATTGACGCACAATGCCCCCGACCCCTCGGTCCGCTCCCGCCGTCCCCTGATCCTGCCTGGGTGGCGAAACCGGTAGACGCGCCAGACTCAAAATCTGGTATGGGAAACCATGTGAGAGTTCGAGTCTCTCCCCAGGCACCAGCAATCCTCCCGGCGCCGGTCGTCTGGGACTCAAAATCTGGTATGGGAAACCATGTGAGAGTTCGAGTCTCTCCCCAGGGCGGATGCGCGACAGGTGCAGCCAGACGATCAGAGCGGTGCATGCGTACCGTACGCGTTGATCGTCCCAGCCGCGTAGCCGCCGTCGCGCAACCCGCCGAGGAAGGGTCCAGCAGCCGCAGATTGTCCTCCAGCTCGCCGGGGGTCTCGACATGCCCCGACCGTTCGAGGAATCGCACGAACCTCATGAGTTCGGCGGATCTGCGGCGCTTGCGCCAGCGCTGGATGCGGACCGGGGCGCAGGACGCGCCGCAACGGCAATCGTGTCGCAGAAAGCGGTGGACGATGGTCGCGTCCACCTTCTTCAGTTCGACGCCGGCGAGGTCGATCCAGATCAGGAAGTGACGGGCGATGCGCCGGTGGCGCCCGAAGAAATACTCGCTGAAGTCCGCTGTCCGACGACGGAGATCGTCGACGAAGGCTGCGACCAAAGCGTCTTCCAAAGGCCGGTGCTTCGATGTTGCAGGCATGAATGTCCTCCTCTTCTCCATGGGGAGGACGAAGATGCCCAACGTCACCGGCCGTTGTAATGCCGAGTCCGACTGCCGGCAACACCGCTGTCTTTGCGCGCTTCCGAAACGCACTCGGCATTACCAACCTCTCGGCATTAAGGGGCTGACACCGCAGTCCAGATTCGAGGGCTCGTGCGCCCTGTCGGGCCTGGCGGCGAACTCGTCGATCACCGCCGCGTCTTGGGCGTCCCGGCGCTTCTGCCCGCGCTCGATGTCGCGGTCCTCGCGGCAGCGTCCGCAAAGGAAGTCGCCTTCGAGCCTCTTGCGATACGAGCAGCGCCGGCATCCGCCTTGCGCGACCAGCGCGGCCCGTCTTCTGCGACAACTGGCCGCCCTGCGGTCGAGGCAGGGTTGGCAGCTCGCATACCAGCCTCCGTCGGGCTTGGGCGCCTGCTTCCGCCTGCACCGCGGCTGCGAGCACTCCTCGGGCTCGTCGCGCAGGACGGCCTGCGGCACGAAACCCGGCGGCAGCTTGCCACTCCACTGGGCGATGAGGGTTTGAAGGTCCATGTCGTTCTCCGTTT
>JAPOYW010000288.1 GCA_026706425.1 Gammaproteobacteria bacterium | reverse complement strand
TCGCAGCCGGCAACGTTGCGCAGGTCGCCCGGAATCGCCGTGCACTCGCCCAGTTCGCCCAACGTCCGTTCGGTTTCCGCGCAGGCGTCGAGCTTGCGCGAGGACACGTAGACCCGGGCGCCGGCCCGAACCAGGCCTTCCGCGATCATCAGGCCGATCCCGCGCGTACCGCCCGTGACCAGGGCGACCTTGCCGCGAACGCCGAACAGGTGTTCGTAGAATCCTTCGCCCATGTCAGGCTGCCGATGCCTCGTCGGCGTGGAACATTTCGTCGAGGTGTTCCGCCGGCAGCGGGGCGGTGAGCTTCGAGACGGCAACCGTGAGCACCACGCCGACCCCTTCTCCGATCGCCGCGCAGGAGAACGGATTCGGCGCCTCGCCGTAAAGCCAGGTGATGACCGTGTCGAGCACGCCGCCGTCGATCCAGTCGGGACTCAGCCACCCGTTGTGAAGCACCACGAAGGTCACGAATCCCGAGAGCAGGCCGGCATAGGCCCCCGCCCGGGTCACTCCCTTCCACAGCGCCCCCATGACCAACGGTCCCGCGAACGCCGCCATCATGCCGCCGATGCCGATCCAGACGATCAAGGCGACGTTCATATCGATGAGGATCCACGCCAGCGCCGTGCAGATGATCATCACCACGACCGTCGCCCAGCGGCTGATGAGCAGTTCCTGGCGGTCGCGTTCCTCCTCCGTGGCATTGGGCGCGATGTACGGCGCCAACGTACGCCGGTAGAGGTCGTTCGCGATGACCTGGGACGACGACACCACCAGGCCGTCCGCCGTGGACATGATCGCCGCCAGGATGCCGACGCCGATCAACGCCGCGAGCCAGGGCGGAAACAGCTCGATGAAGAGCATCGGCAGAGCCTGGTTCTGGTTGTCCAGCGAGTCGCCGAGCATGGCACGGGCCAGCAGGCCGCCGAGTCCCAGCATGCCCAGCGTGATCCCGAAGGCGAAAGCCAGCTTGATGAACGGGCGCTGCTGACCGGTGTCCTTCAGCGCCCACAGCTTGTTGCCGAGGTGCGGCAGCAGCCCGAGCGGAAGATGCGCCACGACAATGCAGGCGATTGACCACCAGGAGTGGTAGAGAGGGGTCGTCGTGTTCAGGAGACCGACGAGGTTGCCGTCCTGTTGCTCGAGGTTGTCGAACAGGCCCAGCATGCTGCCGTCCCCGCCGACGCCGAACACGAACAGGACGATCACCACCGCCGCCAGGACGAGCATCATGATCCCCTGCACGCCGTCGGTCAGGATGTCGGCGTGGGCGCCTCCCATGAACACGTAGATGACCAACACCACGGAAGTGACCAGCAAGGCCCACAACGGATCCATGCCCAGCATGACCTCGAACATCACCAGCCCGGACACGAGCTGCCCGACGATGTAGAAGAACAGGACCAGCGAAAACACAGACACGATCACGCGGATGCCGTTGGACTGGTAGCGGTCGCCGAGGTACTCCGGTATCGAACGGTTGCCGAACCGGTTGCCCGACGTCGCGATCAGGCGCATGCAGATCAACACGCCGAAGTAGACGCCGATGGGGTACAGGAAATTGCCCCAGATCGTCGGCGTGCCGTACACGTAGGCGAGCCCGGGCCCGCCGAGGAAGGTCGCACCGCTGGCGGTCGTCGCCGCGAATGCGAACGCCAGCCACAACGGCCCGTAGGACCCCCGCGCGGTGGCGAAGTCATCGGCGTGCTGGACCCGGCGTCCCCCGAGGTAGCCGATGGCGAGCATCGCGCCGATGTAGAACACGAGGAACACCCCCGACCAAGTGATCAGCGTCATACGGCAACCTGCTTGTCTCCAACCCCGGAGCGCGAGCTTATCGGGGGATGGGTGAAAGTCAAAACACGGGCATCGAGGTCTTGCCCGGTGTGACCGTATTATGGCGACGACGATTGCCGGAGCGGAGCCGCCATGCGTTTCGACCTGATGACCGGAAACCTGACCTGGCGGGAGAGCGCCGATCTCGCCCGGGACGTCGAAGCCGCAGGCTTCTCGGGCATGCTGTTCACCGAGACGAGCCAGGTCCCGTGGATGATGATCGCGGCCGCAGCCACCGCCGCGCCGAAGCTCGAGTTGAGCACCGGCATCGCCGTGGCGTTTCCCCGCAGCCCCATGATCTCGGCACAGATCGCCTGGGAACTCGCTCGCAACACCCGGGGGCGTTTTCGCCTTGGCCTCGGCAGCCAGGTCCGCGCTCACATCACGCGCCGCTACGCAACCAGCTTCGACCGGCCCGCAACCCGCATGCGGGAACTCGTCACCGACGAGATGCTCGAACACTTCGCCGTCGTGGCACGTTGGGACGACTTGGCCGACGTCTTGATCCGCCGATATGAAGGGGTCGCGAACCGCCTCGTCACCTACCTTGCCCGGGATATGATCCGGCGCGACGCGACGATGCTCGGCAGGTGGGGTGAAATCGCGCGGGCCATCGCGAGCTAGCACGATAACCCCTTGAATTGCGTGCCTCCGTAGCGCCCCAGGGCCGCCCCGACGCTTCGCTCCGCTATGCGTCGGGTCGCCTCGGGCCCAGCCCCGCCGTCGAACATGGAACAATCTCCGAAGGGCGCGATGCGCCCTTCGTCGGATGTTCCATGCAAGGGGCGGCACTGGGGCGCTACGGGTCTGTACCGCACGCCCACATCCTGAACGCGTCACGACTTCAGAATGGCGAGAACGTCCTCCAAATCGGCGATCGTCTGCCTGACCACGAGCCGGGTCTGGGTCTGATCCTGCTTTGCATCCCCGCCGGACAGCTTCTGCCTGGCACCGCCGATGGTGTAGCCCTGATCGTAGAGCAAGGCCCGGATGCGCCGGACGAGCAGAATGTCATGCTCCTGGTAGTAGCGCCGGTTCCCGCGTCTCTTCACCGGTTGCAGGTCGTCGAACTCCTGCTCCCAATAGCGCAGTACGTGGGTCTTCACGTCGCACAGTTCACCGACTTCGCCAATGGTGAAGTAGCGCTTGGGCGGAATCGGGGGCAGTTGGTCAGTCGGTGTCGGACCCGACATGCGTCTCGACCCGTGATCGAAGCTTCTGACCAGGATGGAACGTCACGACACGGCGCGCCGAGACGGGGATTTCTTCGCCGGTCCTCGGGTTGCGACCGGGCCGCTCGCGCTTGTCGCGGAGGTCGAAGTTCCCGAATCCGGACAGCTTGACTGGCTCGTTGCGCTCGAGCGCGATGGAGATCTCTTCGAAGAAGGATTCGACGATCTCCTTGGCTTCGCGCTTGTTGAAGCCCAGATCCTCGAACAACCGGTCGGCCATCTGCGCCTTGGTCATTGCACCCAACGTCGAGCCCTCCGCTGCGGATCAGAGGTTGCCGTGTCCCAACAGCACCGCGTGGCTGGCTCCGCTGCCCCGTCGCGCCCCCTAGCGCAAGCGAACACCGAGTCTCCTCGTAAGGTCGAGCAGCGTGTCGTCCAGATGTCGGGCAATCTCAGTATCGGTAAGGGTGCGCGACGGATGTTGAAAGGTCAAGCCTATTGCAACACTTTTCTTATTGGAATCAATGCCTTCACCCCAATACACATCGAAAAATGTGAACTCCGCCAGTATTTTGCCGAGGCGTGCGCGGACGATCGATTCGATACTTGCGGCCGAGATCTCCCGGTCTACCACCACCGCCAGGTCACGCCGAACCGAGGGCTGACGGGACACGAAGCCATGCCGCCGGCGTCGGCGGGCCAGCACGGCGTCGCCCTCCAGTTCGAACACGAACACGCCACTGGGCAGTTCCAACACCGTCTCCACCTCGGGATGCAAACGCCCGAATCGCCCGGCCGGTTCGCCTTCCACGAGGACGACCGCGGACTGACCCGGATGCAAGACCGGATCCGCCGCCTTCACGTAGCCGACCGTAAGGCCCCCCAATGCGAACAGACGTTCGACATCGCCCTTGACGTCGAAAAAATCGACCCGGTCGCGATCGTGCGCCCAACCTTCCCTCTCCCGCGGACCGAACAATATGCCACCGCACAACGTCGTCTGGGCAAGATCATCCGCGTCCTTGCGGAAACACTGGCCGGTTTCGAAAAGCCGGACCCGCGCCGCTTGGCGGGACAGGTTGTTGCGCAATGCAGTCACGAGACCCGGGAGCAGGCTGGTTCGCATCACCGCATGTTCGCTGGACACGGGATTGACCACCGAGACCGGGTCGCCGCCGGGGTCGAGCAGGCCGGCAATTTTCTCCTCGACGAAGCTGTAGGTAATGGCCTCCGCATAGCCCAAGTCGACGAGGAGGTCTTTCAGCCGCGCATCAAGCAACTCGCTAACCCGCGCCCGCCCCAGTGGCAACGGCACGATGGGCACCCGGCTCTTGATCGCGTCGTAACCATGGATCCGCAGTACCTCCTCGACCAGGTCCTCTTCCCGGGCGATGTCGAATCGGTGGCTCGGGCTCGTCGTGGTCCAAACGCGATCATCGACTCCGCCGGCGCAGGAAGGCGACAGTTCCAAACGGTCCAGGATCCGTTCCACCTCCTCGACCGGAATCTCTTCTCCGACCAGGAGGTCAAGTCGCGACTTGCGCAAGGACACCCGGTTGGCCGCGGGCAGGTCCTTCTCGCTGACCGCTTCCACCACGGGTCCCGGGCGACCGCCGGCGATGTCCACGAGCAAACGCGTCGCCCGTTCCATCGCCTCGGCCTGCAGTTGGCAGTCGACCCCGCGGGCGTACCGGTAGGCGGCGTCGGTATGGAGGTCGAAGCGGCGCGATGTCCGGGCGACGGTCTGCGGCGAGAAGTAGGCGCATTCGAGAAATACATTGCAAGTTTCTGTTCCAACACCACTTCTCTCTCCGCCCATGACGCCTGCCATGGCGACAGGTCCATCGCTGTCCGTGATCAGCAACACCGTCTCGTCCACTTCGATGTCGCGTCCGTCGAGCAACGTCATCGACTCGCCGGTTTGGCCGTTGCGCACCACGACGCCGCCGGACAGTTGATCGAGGTCGAAGGCGTGCATGGGTTGGCCGAGTTCGAGCAGGACGTAGTTGGTCACGTCCACGGCCGGATCGATCGGGCGCAGTCCCGAGCGGCGCAGACGTTCGCGCATCCACCAAGGCGTGGGCCGGCTGATGTCGACCCCCTCGATGACGCGTCCAAGATACCGGGGACAGCCGGCGTAGTTCGCGATCTCTACGCCGAACACCGTCGCTGTGTCCGCGTCAACGGCGTCGATGCGCGGTGCGGATACGGGCAATCGGTTGAGCACCCCGACTTCCCGGGCCAAACCGCGGATACTCAGCACATCGCCGCGGTTCGGCGTCAGGTCGATGTCGATAACGACGTCGTCCAAACCGAGGGCCACGCGGAGATCGGTTCCGAACTCGAACTCGGCGTCGAGTTCCAGGATGCCGTCGGCGTCGGCCTCGAGACCGAGTTCCCGGGTGCTCAGCAACATCCCCTCGGAGACGACACCGCGCAGGTCGGATCGTCCAATCGCGGTACCGTCGGGGAGGACGGCACCCACGCGGGCAAACGCGCTCGACAAGCCGGGGCGGACATTCGGCGCACCGCAGACGACGGTCGACGTACCGGCGCCATGGTCCACCTGGCAAACCGACAGCCGCGAAGCGTTCGGGTGCGGTTCCACTGCCGTGACCTTGGCAACGAAAACGCCCGAAAACTCTCTCGCTACGCTTTCCGTGCCGTCCACCTCCAATCCGGCATTGGTTAGTTGATCGCAGAGTTGTGCCGTGGAGACCGTGATCGGCACCCAATCCTTCAGCCATTGTTCGCTGTACTTCATGCGAACTGCTCCAGGAAGCGCAGTTCGTTGTCGAACAGCAGACGCATGTCGTCGATCTCGTAGAACAGGGTCGCGAAGCGATCCACGCCGAAACCGAAGGCGAAGCCCGTGTAGCGCTCGGTGTCGATTCCGACGTTGGCGAGGACGTTGGGATGCACCATCCCGCAACCCAAGACCTCCGTCCAGCCGCTCTGCCCGCAGGCCTGGCAGCCGTCGCCGAGGCAGTGTACGCATTGCACGTCGACCTCGGCGGACGGTTCCGTGAACGGGAAGTAGGAAGGCCGGAAACGAACGCCGAGATCCTGTTCGAAGAAACCGTGAACGAAGTCGACCACCGCCCCCTTGAGATCCGCGAAGGCGATGCCCTCGTCCACGACCAGCCCTTCCACCTGGTGGAACATGGGGCTGTGGCTCGCGTCCATGTTGTCCTTTCGGTAGACCCGGCCCGGGCAGATCACCCGGATCGGCGGGGGACGGGCCTCCATGGTGCGGATCTGCACCGGGGAGGTGTGCGTGCGCAACAGCATGCCGTTGTCCAGGTAGAGGGTGTCGTGCATGGCCCGGGCCGGGTGGTCGGCGGGCATGTTTAGCGCCTCGAAGTTGTGGTACTCGTCCTCGATTTCCGGGCCCGACACGACATCGTAGCCCGCAGCTTCGAAGATGCGCTCGATACGTCGGAAGGTCATGGTGATGGGATGCAGACTGCCGCCGCTCCGCGACCGACCCGGCAAGGTGACGTCAACCGCCTCTTCGGCTAGTTCCTGTTCGAGTTGCTCGGCGGCCAATGCTCCCCCGCGTCGCTCGATAGCCTCCTGGAGCCGGGCTTTGGCAGCGTTGATGCGGGCACCGGCAGCGGGGCGTTCGGCCGCATCTATGGCACCGAGGGAGCGGAGCAGGACGGTCAGTTCGCCTCGTCTCCCGAGGTAGCGAACGCGGGCATCGTCGAGGGACCGTTCGTCCGTCGCCGCGTCAACGGCCGCCAAAGCGGCCTTCTCAATGCCATCAACGTTCACGTCGTGCGGTTGCCGGGTGCGACGGATGCCGGTCCGGCTTCGGGGTCAAGCGAGCGCCGCTTTCGCCTTCTGCGCCAGGACGGCGAACGCCTCCTGTTCGTGAATGGCCAAGTCGGCAAGCACGCGCCGGTCCACGTCGATGGACGCCCGCTTCAGGCCCGCGACGAAGCGGCTGTAGGACAGGCCATGGCGGCGGGCCTCGGCATTGATGCGCACGATCCACAGCGCACGGAACTGCCGCTTGCGCTGGCGGCGGTCACGATAGGCGTACTGGCCCGCCTTGATGACCGCCTGCTTTGCCACCTTGAACGATCGGCTGCGCGCACCGTAGTAGCCCTTGGCGGCCTTCAGGACCTTTTTCCGGCGCGCCCTGGACGCGACGCTGTTTCTGGCTCTTGGCATGTCTAAAGCTCTTTCAGTTAACTTGGCGGAGGCGAGTCGCGGATGCTAACGGCCTTTCTTCGGCACCATCCGTTTCACCGCCGCGTTATCGGCAGCGGACACATCCTTAAAGCCCCTAAGCTGGCGCTTCCGCTTCGGCGCCATCTTGGTAAGGATGTGGCTCTTGTTGCTCCGCTTGTGCTTGAACCCCTTGGCGGTGCGGCGGAAGCGCTTCGCGGCACCGCGGTTGGTCTTCAGTTTGGGCATGAATCGTCCTAGTTGTCCTGCGGCGGATCCTTTAAGGGATTCGCGGGAGTTGTCTATGGTTGGCGCGCCGTGAGAGCGGCGGCGCGGCAACTTGCTGTTGCGTGTTGCCGTTACTTGCGCCGCTTCTTCGGGGTCAGCACCATGGTCATCTGGCGAGGTCCATCGAACTTCGGTTCCGTTTCCACGCTCGCCAATTCATCGAGATCGACCTCGATCCGCTTCAGCACGTCCAAGCCGATCTCCGGATGGTCCCGCTCCCGGCCCTTGAAGCGCATGCTGACCTTGGCCTTGTCCCCGTTTTCGAGGAATCGCTCCAGGTTTCGCAACTTGACCTGGTAGTCGCCTTCCTCGGTCCCCGGCCGGAACTTCATCTCCTTGACGTGGATCTGCTTCTGCCGTTTGCGTTGCGCCGCCTTGGCCTTCTTCTGCTCGAACAGGTGCTTGCCGTAGTCCATCACCTTCACGACCGGCGGGTCGGCGTTGGGGGCGATCAGCACTAGGTCCAGGCTCTCCCCACGGGCTTCGGTCAACGCGTCTTCCCGGGGAACGATTCCAACCTGGTTTCCGTCGGAACCGATCAAGCGCACACGAAGCGCACGGATGTCCTCGTTCAGGACGGCGCGTTCGCCTGCCTGCGCCTTCGGACTCGATCTCTTGATAGGCGTCTCCTTGCCGGTGGACCTTGACGACCACCGGTTCACTTTCCCATCGCGTCTCGCCCGAAAACCGCGCGAGACAGCCATTGAGCGCGGATTCTAATGGTGGCGGGGGGTTCAAACAACAGCGGTTTTCCTACAGCGGGCATGGCCGGCGGAGCACAAAGGCGGCCGCTCACTTCGTCGCCGAGTTCGAGACCGCCCGCGCGACGAACCAATCATCGGCAGTTCTCCCAAGACAGGAGGCTGCACCGGTTCGGAGCACGCCACTAGCTCAATACCGCTGCGGCATTTGGCGGTACGGCGGCACGATGGGCGCGTTGACATTGAGCCGGGGGGGTAGCGTAGCCGACATGACGTCGGATAGGTGCAGTCCCATGCCACGGCTTTTTCCAACACTGGCGCCGCCAATCTTCTTGATGGCCATTGCCGGGCTGGCAGCATCCCAACAGCCGGAAGAAGTGGTGCTAGACGACACGCCGAGTACATCGTATGAAGAGCACTTTCGCGGGCGTTTCAAGCTCCATCAGTCGGTGCGCGAATCGAGCTACCCGCGCAAGGTGTGGCACCTCCTGATGGAGATGACCCAGTTCGGGGAAGGGTTCTCCGCCTTTTCGCCGCAAGATGCCACGTGGCTGCAGTCGATCGTTGACCTGGACCGCCAGGCTATCCAGTGGCAGGCAGCGGAACCGTCCATCGTCGAACTATGTGCGCTGTCCGAGGACGACGTGCGTGCACGCGGGCGTCTGTGGAACCAGGCCGAGCAGGCCACTATCGAGTTCGATGTCCAAATCACCGCCCGGCTTGAACGCCTTACCTCCGGCGGCAGCCGCCTCCTCGAGTCTCTTGTCTCAACCCCCAACCGCAGCGGGTCGTCCACTGTCACCGACTGGGAAGGGCTCGCCATCGACGTGCCGCAGTCAGCGCAGCTCATCTTTCGCGACATGTGCCACAACTACCAGATGAAGATCGACCGCGAACGTCTTGTCGGGAAAACGGAACCACGGAGATTGCGCTATACCTATTCGGAGCCCGTGCACGATGAACGCTAGGAAACTGCTCTGTGCGGCGGGGGTTGTCATCTCGGGAGCCCTTGCCTCGTTCGAGGCGGGGGCAAGTACCGACATGCACTGTACAATCTTTCGCACTGGCAACGTGGTTGGGGGTTGCGAGGTGTATCTTGGGCCGTTGGAGGAACTGAACGTAAATGCCCGGCTAGGCACTGAGTTGAGCTGCGGTCGCGGAACCAAGACTTGGTCGGCACATTTCAACACCCTAGGCATACGCCAGATCGGAATGACTTACTTGGCCAGAGAGGTGGATGACATTCTGATTGGGGGCGAAGAGAACCTTTGCTCGGTCCAGGGAATGCTCCAGATCCATGCCGCGTTTACCTATCTTTGCGTGGCATCTGATTACACTTTCGGCTTCTATAACTACGATCGCGAGTACCAATAGGTCCGGATTGCCACCGAAAGACCCGTATAAAGAACCCATGCCGCGCGGTCGGGCTCGTACGCGTCCGCAATAAACCAGTATCCACGCGCACCTAAGCCACGGTTCCCGAACCGTTCCCGCCAAACCGGGTTCCCGGTCGCACGCAGCCCCCGCAGGCGTGATAAGTTAATCCGCTTGACCTACCAAGAGACCAGCGGAGAGCCCGTGGCCTACACCAAACCGATCCCGCCCCAAGGGCAACACACCAAACCGTTCTGGGAAGGAGCCAAGGCCGGCAAGCTCATGCTGCCGCGATGCCGCGACTGCAACCGCGTGCACTGGTACCCGCGCCTGATCTGCCCGTTCTGCCACTCCACGAACCTGGAGTGGATCGAAGCCAGCGGCAAGGGCCGGCTGCACACCTTCGCCGTTCAGCACCGTGCATTCGGCGGCTGGGCGGAGGAGGTCCCCTACGTCACCGCCTACATCGACCTGGACGAAGGCGACCGGATGATGACGGTCCTGCGCGGCGTCGACCCCACCAAGCCGGAGGAGATCAAGATCGGCGCAAGGGTCGAGGTCGAGTTCGAACAAGCCAACGACGACACCTCCATCCCGTTCTGGCGCGTCGTGGAACAGGCGGGGGAGTAGCCATGGGTGCAGCAAATCTGAGCAACGCAGCAGCAATCGTCGGGGCGGCGGAGTCCGATGTCATCGGCTATCCCGAAGACTTGACGGGCCACAAGGTGACGTCGTTGCAGCACCACATCCAAGCCATCAAGAACGTCAGCGTGCAGACCGGCGTCCCCATCTCGGAGATCCAGGGAATCTTCTCCGCCGGATGGTCCGGGGAGTTGGCCGAACACCTCGGCGTCACGCCCCGCTATCTCGACACCACGTCGGTGGGCGGCTGCTCGTTCCAGATCCATGTCCACCACGCCCTGGCGGCGATCCACGCCGGCATCATCGACATCGCCCTTGTGAGCCACGGCGAGGCCGGCTGGTCCTACCGCGGCGGGGGCGGCGGGGGCGGCGGCGGACGCGGTCAGATCAGCCCGGGTGCGGAGATGACGGCGGCCTACGGCACCTTCGGGGCGCCGTCCCAGTACGCCCACGCCATGGTGCGGCATTTCCACCAGTTCGGTACCAGCCAGGAGGACTTCGCGCACATTTCCGTCGTCACGCGCGATTGGGCGCAGCTGAACCCGCGGGCCGTCATGTACGGCAAGAAGCAGAGTCCGTTCGGCGGACCCATCACCGTCCAGGACGTGCTGGACGCCCGCATCATCGCCTGGCCCCTGACGCTCTACCACTGCTGCCTGGTCTCCGACCACGGCGGCGCGGTCATCGTCGCCCGGCCGGAAGTCGCACGCAGCCTGCGCACCAATCCGGTTTGGGTCACCGGGGCCGGGGAGTCCATGGGTCACCAGAACATCCTGGAGATGGAGGACTTCACGGCGACTTCCGCGTCCCGTTCGTCGGCCACCGCCTACAAGATGGCCGGTCTCGGGCCGCAGGACATGGAGATGGCGATGATCTACGACTCGTTCACGATCACCGCCGGCATCACCGCCGAGATGCTCGGCCTCGCGCCCCGGGGCAAGGGCTACACGCTGTGGAAGGACGGCCATGCTGCGCCGGGAGGACGGCTGCCGATCAACACCAACGGTGGCGGCCTGTCGTTCAACCACTCCGGCATGTACGGCATGCAACTGCTGGTCGAAGCCTACCGCCAACTTTCCCGGACCGCGGAGGACGGCGTCAACGGCATCGAAGGCAAGCAGACCCAAGCGACGACGTGCGTGGTCAACGGAACGGGCGGAACCCTGTCGACGACGGGCACCCTCGTGCTCACCTCCGACGACCGGTAGGGGACTCGTCCCGGCGCGCCCTGCGGGCGCGATCGAGAGTGCTGCCGCATTCTCGTGTCATTCAATCCGATGTTGTCGTTGCGGGCGAGTCTCTACGTGATGCTGATCGCTCAGTAGATCGATCCCATCTCCCAGACATCGAGCTCGGTGATTTCGCTCGCCGTCCCCTGGGAACGGAACGAAATCCCCTTGCTGTCGGCGCGATCAGGGTAGACCCGGGCAGCAACGCACTGCTTGCCGTTCACGAACGCCTCGACGATGCTCTTGTCGACGAATACGCGAAGCTCGAGAGGCTCCTCGGGACCTAGGCGCACCGGAGCGTTTTCGGGCGCTCTAGAGCGGACATCCGGTGCACTCGAGGAATAGGACGTATCGAGGGTGACCATGCTCCCGATGTGACGACGTCGGAGCACCGTGTCCCGATAGCCCCGGTCCCGATAGAAGGCGATGCGCGTGACCTCCTCGCGGTTCGGTGAACGCAGCACGTTGAGTTCCACCATGGAGGCCGCGCTCGGCGCGATCACGGCCCGGATCTCCAACGCATCCCCGCTCAAGTCGTGCAAGACCATTTCCCGGTTCGCGGGAAGCGACTGCGGTTCCCCGCCGAGTCTCGATTGTCGGCAGGAAGCTACCGCCTCGACGGGTTCCTGGAGAAGTTCATCGCCTTCGCCCAAGGAAAGGCGGCGAGGCAGGCTCATGATCTGGTTCCAGCCCGATGAAGGTTTGCCGGGGTTCATGTTGAAGATGACCACGACATCGCGACCGTCGGGCGTCGCGGACGGCGCATGCACACCGCAGGGTTTCACGGGTCCCATGTTGAACTTCCCGGACCCGGTCACCACGAGTTTCTGACGGTTCGTGTCGTAGTCCCCGAGCAGGTATTGGCCACCGCTCATGTGGCTGAAGAAGAGCAGCACGTGCTTGTCGCCGATGGGCCAGAAATAGGGGCAGGCACCATCGTCGCCCACCAGCGTGAACCGGTCGTCTTCGGTGAACGGGTGCAGGTACTCCCAATGCTGCAAGTCCTCGGACCGGAACAGGAAATCCGCCGCCACGGGCGTGCCCCCGGGACCGTCTGGCACCTGACCCGCGGACAGCGAATAGTAGTGGTCGCCCTGCTTCCAGATACACGGATCGAACACCCGGTACGGCAGCGGCGGATCGTCGGGACCGGCCATGGGGATGACGGGAGCGTCGCCGACCTTGGACCAGTTGAGCAACAGCGGGTCGCTCGACACCGCCACCATGTTGCCCGCCTTCGTGCCGTGGTACATCGCGATCACCCGGTCGTCCTCCGCCAGGGTCGCCCCCGAAAAGCAGCACTGCTCCGGGTCCGGATAGATGCAGTACGGCAGGTCGCGCCAGTGGACGAGGTCTTCGCTCACCGCATGGCCCCAGTGCTGGCGGGGGTCCTCCGGCGGGTAGGCCTGGTAGAAGAGGTGCCACCTGCCTTGCCAGCGACACAGCCCGTTGGGGTCGTTCAGCGTCCCCTCGGGGTTGACGTAGTGATAGACGGGGCGGTGGCGATGTTTCGCCAGGAAGGTTCGCGATCGGGTTAGCCGTTCCATCATCGGATGCGATTCGAGCACCGCCTCCTGCTCGGCAAGCGTGTCGGGAAACGTGTGGAACGGAACCTTGGATCGGTAATCGGTCATTCGGGTCTCCATTCTGGCTGGCGACCGAACCAATGTCATGGCCGGCGCAGTTTTTCGTGCGATGATTCGTCAATCCTATGGCGTTTTGGTGATCTCGGGTTTGGAAGCACTACGTGTCGGCCTGATGGGCTTTGGCCAGGTGGGTCGACAAATATACCGACTCGCGTTGGCGGACGATCGATTCGACCCGGTCGCGATTTCCGATATCGGGCAACCGGACATACTGCATCACCTCCTGGTGACGTCGATGGGTCGAGACCCCAGGGTGTCGTTGAACGGCAACTACCTCGTCGCCGGGTGCCGAAACGGAACACACAAGACCCGGCTCATGTCCGCGGAGAGACCCGAGGAAATCCCATGGGACCTGCTCGGCGTGGACGTCGTCATCGACGCCACCGGCCGCTACCGGTCGCGCACCGATCTCGCGCCCCATCTGGACAACGGTGCCCGACGCGTGGTGACGTCGTCGCTGCCCGAAGGGGATTTGGACCGGGTGCTACTCTGCGGCGTCAATGAGGCCAGCGCACTCGTGGGTGATCGCATCGTCTCGGCGGGGTCGGCGTCCACCACCGGCATGGCGCTCGTGCTGCGCGTGGTCACCGACGCCCGGCCCATCGCCCACGCCACGATGACCTCGGTACACGCCTATACCCGCGACCAGAGCCTCTACGACCACGCCGGCCCGGACTACCGCCGCAGTCGCTCGGCGGCCGAAAACATCATCCCGAACACCACGCCGGCACTTAAGTGGCTGGAACAGGCACTGCCGGTGATCAAGGGCAAGGTCAGCGGGTTCGCGCTCAACGTGCCCGTTGCCGCCGGCTCGCTGCTGGATGTCACCCTGGCGTTCCAGGACGACGCGATGGGGACGGACGAGATCAACGCGTTGTTCGTGGCTGCGGCCCAGGCGGAACCCGAGTTGATCGCCGTCACCCACGACCCCATCGTCTCCTCGGATGTCCGGGGCCGCTCCCAGTCGATTCTCCTCGACCTGCAAGGTACTCTCGTCGCCGGCCAGAAACTCACCAAGCTCCTGGCCTGGCACGAAACCCTCGGCCATGCACGGCGCATCCTCGACGTTGCGGCACTGTACGCCGCGCTGGATGCGGCCGAACCGGCAGGAGAGTCCTGATGCGTGTCGCGATCAACGGCTTTGGCCGCATCGGCCGCGCCGTATTCCGGATCGCCGAATCCTCGGACGATCTGGAGATCGTGGCCATCAACGACCTGTTCGACCACGGCACCCTCGCCTACCTGTTGACCTACGACACCGTCATGGGCCGTTTCAAGGGCGGCGTCGACATCCAGGACGACGAACTGGTCACCTCCCGGAGCCGTGTCCGCATGGTTAGCGAACGGGACCCTGCGAATCTGCCCTGGGCATCACTGGGCGTGGACGCCGTCGTCGAGTCGACTGGCGTGTTCCGAACCCGGGATCAGATCGCGAAGCACTTGGAGGCCGGCGCTAGACGGACGCTGCTGACCGTGCCGGCCGGGGATCCCATCGACTATACGGTGGTCATCGGCGTCAACGAGGATGGTCTGAAACCCGGGCACCGTTTGGTATCGAATGCCAGTTGCACGACCAACTGCCTCGCTCCGGTGGCCAAGGTTCTGCAGGACGGTTTCGGGATCCGGGAAGGCATCATCAACACCGTCCATGCCTATACCAACGACCAGAGCCTGGCCGACGTACCCCATTCCGACAAGCGCCGCAGCCGGGCGGCCGCCGAGAACATCATTCCCACCTCCACGGGCGCCGCCAAGGCCGTGGGCGAGGTCCTTCCCGAGTTGAAGGGCCGATTGGACGGCATCGCATCCCGGGTTCCGGTTCCGGACGGTTCCGTGGTGGACCTGTTCGTCGAGACCGACCGACCCGTGAGCATCGGGGCCGTGCACGACTCCATGCGCGCCGCCGCAGAGTCCGACCGCATGCGTAACGTCCTGGAGTTCACTACGGAGCCCGTGGTGTCTTCCGACGTCATCGGCAATCCGCACTCCTCCATCTTCGATGCATCGTTTACCCAAGTCACCGACCGCCGCTACCTCAAGGCGCTGTCCTGGTACGACAACGAGTGGGGCTACGCCAACCGGGTTTGCGACCTGCTGGGATTGATGGCCGACCTCGACTAGCGGGACCCCGAGATGCACGTCGGCATTTCGTTGCGAAACATGGGCGAGCAGTCCACGCCCGCTACGATGTCGGCATGTGCCATGGCCGCCGAGGACGCGGGTTTCGAGTCGATCTGGGTCGTGGATCACATTGCCATCCCGCCCGACCATGCCGAAGGATCGAACGGACGCTACGTGGATCCCTTGGTGTCCCTCGCCTGGTGACGCACCGACGCCCCGCGGCATTTCCACGCGGGCGACGACAAGCGCCGCCCCCACGGCGTAACATGGCTCGTTTTTGGAAACGGGGACGTGTCCCATGGCGACCTACCGCGCAACCGAAGCCCTGCCCAACGGCGAACCCGGTCCGTGGGGCAAAGCGGTGGAGATTTCCTACGATCAGCGCGACGTGCTGTTGTACGCGGTGGGTATCGGCACACGCGACCTGCGCTTCGTCTATGAGCGTCACCCGGAATTCGCCGTTTCTCCCACGTTCTCGATCCGCTGGGGCGGCGCCGGGGCTCCGCTGGACCACAACCTCGTGCCCAATTCTCCGGGCCCTCTCAACATCGACGCGGAACGGTACCTGGAACTCGTCAAGCCCCTCCCGAGAGCCGGTTCGGTGTTCGTCCGGTCGCGAGTGGTCGGCATCCACCCTCGCGGTCGCGGCAACGGCTTCGTGGAATTCGAGAGCAACGTCACCGACGCCGAGGGTGATGTCTACGTCATAATGGTCAACGGCTCGTTCCGGCGCGGCGTCAAGGAACTCGGCGACATCGAGCCCTTTGAAGGATCCGGTCTAACCTACTCCCAGAAGATGACGGTTCCCGACCGTGCTCCCGATGTGACCGCGACGCATCGGATCGCCGACAACCAGGCGCACATCTACCGCCTCTCCGGGGACTACAACCCGTTGCACATCGATCCCGATTCGGCACGGTTCGGCGGCTTCCACGAACCGATCCTCCACGGCTTGTGCACTTTCGGTCACTGTGCGCACCTGCTGCTCGGCGCCGTTGCCGACGGCGACCCGGCGCGGTTCGAGAAAATCAAGGTGCGCTTCTCGGCGCCGGTCTTCCTCAACGACGAGTTGAACGTTCGGGCTTGGCATGACGACGACGGCCGCGTCGTGTTCGAGGCGCAGGTGGAGGACCGGGTCGTGGTCTCGAACGCCTATTTCGAGTACGCGGACTGAGCGCCCGGAGTATTTCGGCCTGAATGCGCGGGTTCGCCGTCTGAAGACCACCTCCACGGAGGGATCGCCCCGAGCGCCGGTTGACGGGACAAACCACGACGCCGGCAACCGCGCTGCGCGGATTCCGCCGCCGAGTCGGATCGCGGGTTTCACTAGCGGGTCGGTAGGCAAGCACCTTTTCCGCCTGGGCTCGTTCATGGCCCTCGGTTCGGTGAGCATGCTCGGTGCGCAGATCGCCGAGACCATCGTGCTCGGTTGGATCGGCACCAATGCCCTCGCTGCGCTGGGCTACGCCTTTCCCACCACGATCACCCTGTATTCCTTCGCCGGCGGCATCGGCACCGGGGCATCGTCGGTGACCGCCCGGGCGTTCGGCGCCGGCGACCGCAACCGGGTCGCCGCGATCGTCACCCATGCCCACTTGCTGGCGCTGCTCGTCGGCATCCTGGTGTCGGCGATGTTCGCCGCATCGGCGGGCCACATCGTCGGCCTCCTTGGCGCCACCGGCGAAGTCCGGCAGATGGCCACGGACTATCTCACCGTGTTCGCCATCGGCTTCCCGCTGTTCATGACCTCCATCGTCGGTTCGATGCTGCTCCGCGCGACGGGCAATGCCGCGAGCCCCGGCCTGATCATGGCTATCGGCTCCGTGGGTCAGATCGTGCTCTGTCCAATCCTCGTCTTCGGCTGGCTTGGCGCACCGGAACTCGGCATCGCCGGAGCGGCGTGGGCCTACGTGATCTCCCGCGCGCTGGGCAGCGTCGCCTACGCGGTCCTGATCGCGCGCCAGCACCTTTTCCGGTGGACGTTGCGGGGATTGGGCAAGTCGTGGCTCGACATCATGCACGTCGGCGGACCCGCCGTCGGCAGCGGCCTGGTGATGCCGGTGTCCATGTTCATCATCACCCGGCTGCTGTCAGCGCACGGCGACGCCGTGGTCGCTGGCTACAACGTCGCGTCCCGCGTCGAAATGCTGGCCCACATGATCCTTTGGTCGGCGTCGTCTTCGGTGGAACCGTTCGTCGGCCAGAACTGGGGCGCAGGACTCGTAAACCGAGCAAGGCGCGCACTCAAGCTCACCAACAACTTTGCCTTGGCGTGGGGCGTATTCACTTTCGTCGTGATGGTCACCTGCGGCAAATGGGTGGTGACGACATGGATCAGCACCGACCCGACGGTGGTGGATGTGGCCGTCAAGTTCTTCATGATCATCCCGTTGAGCATCGGCTTCATGGGCATGACCCAGATCGCGAGTTCGTCGTTCAACGCGCTCGGAAAGCCCGGCCCGTCCGTCGTTATCTCCCTGCTCAGAACGCTCGTGGTCTACGTGCCGCTGGCCATCCTCGGCGACTACCTGTTCGGCTACGTCGGCATCTTCGTGGCCACGGCGGCAAGCAACGTAGGCGTCGGATTGGTGGCCTGGAACTGGAACGCCGGCTACGTGCGCCGGGCTGCCAGGAGAGCCCCATGACCGCCAACGCCTCAAGTTGTGGGACCATTTGATCAATCAACCACGGGAAAGGACCCAATGACCTACGAGAGTTTCAGCGTTGACATCGAAGACCGGGTCGCGCACATCGTCCTAACGCGTCCCGAGAAACGCAACAGCATGATCCCGGCGTTTTGGCGCGAACTTCCCGCCATCGTCGAGGGCATCGATGGCCATGCCAAGGCGCGCGCTATCGTCATCTCGTCGACAGGGCCTCACTTTTGCGCGGGGATGGACCTCGCATCGTTTGGCGGTGGTGCGGTCCAAGACCAAGCGACAGCAAGGACAGCCCGAATTCGCCACGGGGCGAGCTTCTACGACGGCGCGCTGCACATCCAGCGCAGCCTCAGTTGCCTGGAGGAATGCCGCATCCCGGTGCTCGCCGCCGTCCAAGGCGGATGCATCGGCGGCGGCGTCGACATGGTTTCGGCCTGCGACATGCGCTATGCCACCGAAGACGCCTACTTCACGATCTTCGAGATCAACATCGGCATGACCGCCGATGTCGGCACGTTTCCGCGCCTGTGCAAGCTCATACCCGAGGGTATCGTGCGCGAACTCGCCTACACCGGTCGCCGCATGTCGGCCGCCGAAGCCAAGGAGGTCGGTCTGGTCAACCGGGTCTACGCCGATCAGGATGCCATGCTCGAAGGCGTCCTCGGCGTCGCCCGGGAAATTGCGAGCAAGCCGCCCTTGGCTGTCTACGGCTGCAAGCGGATGATCAACTACGCCCGCGACCACTCGACGGCGGACGGCCTGGACTACATCGCCATCTGGAACGCGTCGTTTCTGCAGGGGGCCGAGATGCAGGAGGCCATGCTCGCCAACCGGGAGAAACGCCCGGGCGAGTTCGTCGACTTGCCGAAAAAGCGCTCCGCCGGCTAACGATAGTGCGTTTCGGCTTCAGCGAAGAACAGGATCAACTGCGGGACGCGGTCCGACGGTTCCTCACCGATCGCTCGCCGACGACCGAAGTTCGCCGGCTGATGGAGACCGACCTCGGCTACGACCCGGACGTTTGGCGCCGAATGTGCCAGGACTTGGCGCTTGGTGCGGTCCACGTCCCCGAGGTGTACGGCGGCCAAGGGTTTTCCTTTGTGGAGCTTGGCGTCGTTCTGGAGGAAATGGGCCGAGCGCTCTATTGCGGACCCTACTTCTCATCGACCGTTCTCGCTGCCACCGCGATCCTTGAAGTCGGCGGCGAAGACGACAAGGCAGAGCTACTCCCCGCCCTCGCCTCCGGTGAACGACTGGCGACCCTGGCGTTCGCCGAACCAGACGGCGGATGGGACTTGGACACTGTCGAACTCGCTGCCAGCGACGGCAGCTTGGACGGCATCAAGTCCCACGTCGTGGATGGCTGTCTCGCCGACCACTTGCTGGTCGTCGCACGCGAACCGGGCACCAAGCGTCTTGACGGACTGTCCCTGTACGCCGTCGACCCATACGCGGAAGGCGTCGCCCGAACCCCGCTTGCGGCCTTGGATCCGACGCGCAAACTGGCCCGAATTACCTTCCGCGGTACCAGCGGTCGCTTGGTGGGACACTCAGGCGAAGCCGGTCCGGGACTCGCCCGATCGCTAGACCTCGCCGCCGTCGCCTTGGCTAACGAGATGGTGGGCGGGGCCGCGCGCCTCGTGGATTCGGCCGTCAACTACGCCAAGGAGCGCGTCCAGTTCGGTCGCGCGATTGGTTCCTTCCAAGCCGTGAAGCACCGCCTCGCCGACCTCACGCTGATGGTCGAACTGGCCAAGTCGGCAGCCTACCGGGCCGCCCAGGCCGCCGCAGACAGCGACGCCGACCTCCCGGCACTCGCCAGCCTTGCCAAGTCCACCGCTTCGGATGCCTACATCCAAGCGGCGAAGGATTGCATCCAGATCCACGGCGGCATCGGTTTCACCTGGGAGAACGACACGCACCTCTTCTACAAGCGCGCCAAGAGTTCGGAGGTCTTCCTGGGCGACCCGGGCAAGCACCGCGAAAACCTGATGCGCCATTGGCAGACACCACCGGCAACCGCAGGAACCGGACCGTCCACGACTTCCGCCAGGCCGCCCGACAGCGCCGAGGCGAGCGCCGTCCGCGGCGAAGTACGTAGCTGGCTCGAAGCCAACTGGGATCCCAACGCGAGTCTCGTCGCCTGGCGCGGCAGGCTCGCCGACTCCGGGTGGGGAATGCCAACCTGGCCTTCCGAGTGGTTCGGTCGCGACCTGCCGCAAGCCCTCGCGCCGGTCGTCGAAGAGGAATTCGCCCGCATCGGCGCCGTCGGCGCCGCCAAGACCGGCATCCGGATTCTCGCGGGCGCGACGCTGCTCGAACACGGCAACGACGACCAGAAAACCCGGTTCCTGCGCCGCATACTCACCGGCGAAGACACCTGGTGCCAACTGTTCAGCGAACCCGGCAGCGGGTCGGACCTGGCGGGTGCGACCACGCGCACCGACTTCGACGGCGAGCGCTGGATCGTGAACGGCCAGAAGGTGTGGACCACCAGCGCCCATCACGCCGACTACGGTCTTCTCGTCGCCCGTACCGACTGGGACGTGCCGAAACACCAAGGACTCACCTACTTCATCCTCGACATGCGCCAGGAGGGCGTGGACGTCCACCAGCTAAGACAGATGAACGGGTACGCCTCGTTCAACCAGGTGTTCTTCACCGATGCGGTGATCGCCCCGGAGAACCGCGTGTCCGACATCGGCAACGGCTGGCAGGTCGCCATCACCACCCTCGCCCACGAACGACGGGGTGGCGACGGCCTGCGCGGTCAAACCCGCGAGCACGACTTCGAAGGCTCGATCTACGAAGAGGAACGCCGCGAAATCGCCACGGTGATGGAACCCTACAAGTGGTATCCGCAACGGGCAGGTCGCACGGACCTGGCGGTGGAACGCGCCAATGTGACGGGTCGAATAGCCGATCCCGTGATCCGCCAGGAAATCGCCAAGTTGCTCGTGATGGCGCGTTCCGCCGAATGGACCGCCCGCCGAGCCCGCGCCGCCCAGGAGCAGGGTCGGCCGCAGGGGCCCGAAGGCTCCCTCGGCAAACTCGCCGCGAGCAACGTCGCCCGCCAGGCCTGCCACGTACATACGCTCATTGCGGGACCGGACGCGATGCTGACCGGCCCGGACGGTGCCTTGGACGGCTTGATCGCCGAAATACTGGTGTCCGTCCCTGCCGTCTCCATCGCCGGCGGCACCGACGAGATTCAGCGCAACATCATCGCCGAGCGGGTGCTGGGACTGCCCAAGGAACCCCGCATGGACCGCGGGCCGTTCCGGGAGGTGCGGCGCAACTGACATTTGATACTGTATGTCCATACATGCGTTAATGCACTTGCTTCCAGCCAATGAAGGACGCGTGTACGATGACGTATGTCGGCTCCCAAGGTGGGTCCCCCGCCTTGGCTCGAACTAGAGGGCGGATCGAAGGTCGCGGGATAAGAGGAGTGCGACGACAACCACAGTCGATCATGAGGACGCGGGTGAACCACACGCCCCTTCCACACCTCACGCTGAATCCGACGACCACAACCGACACCAATGGGTTCTCTCCCGCAAAGATCCGTTTCATCGCCAACGTCGTCGACTCCTTGGCGAACCCACCTAAAGCAATGTACGCCAGCACGGGACGCGGCTGACGCAATCCAGCGAATGGATCGAGTATTTTGGTCTGGCTCTGTCCGTCCACCACGGCGCAACAACCGAACCGCTAGGATTGACAGCGTTTGAGACCGTATTTCGAAACGCTTGTGAATCGGTTGGCTGGCAAGTTTCGCCCGTAGCCTCGGCGACCCGACGGTTCATTGCCGAAAAAGCCCGAGTTCCGGCTGGTTGAGTACGCTTGCGACGCGCCGTGCAGCATTAGCTCGACCGGTTCGAGTTCCACGGCACCGGTCCGTTCTCGATGGCCCTTCGATAGACGAACTCACCCACCCGGACTCCGTCTACCGCACGGGTCCGGAACCGCCCGGCCGTCACGAAGGACGTAGCGCCCGGCGGTACGATGTACCCGTAGCATTCCCGTTCAGAAGTCATCGTCGACGACCTTCGACCGGACGCGTCGGGGGGCTCGTGCGCGCTCGAGCAGCATCCCTTCCTCGTCAAGAGCGGGATCCGCGACCCGCGTCAACTGGTCGAGAAGCCCAAGCACCCAAAGTGCCGCCAGGTAGGCAGCGATTCCCGTCGTAGCCTTGCCACGCTCGAGATCGGCCACAACGAATCGGGAGGCGCCAATCCGTGCGGCAAGATTGGTCTGCGTCATGCCCCGCCGCAGTCGCGCGGTGCGGATGTTTCGTCCCAACCTCGCGAGCGCCTCCGCAACGGCCGCCGGTGGATCATTGGATATCATGGAAGTTCTCGGCATGTTTGTTTCAGACAACATTAACGCCTTTAATGTTGTCTAAAGATAACACAACCCGGATACTCCGAGCATTCTCTTGGGCCAGGCACCGCAATGCCACCAAGGCAGGTGCCCGCGGTGCCGCCTCAGTCGCCTCCGCCTGCCATCGAGGCGCTGGCCGAGTCCTCGTCGAAATACCAGGTTGAGGGGTGGTACGCCAAGGTCCAGCGGTTGTCCCAGCCCCAGATGCCCGTTGGCGGCACGTTCTTCAGACGCGTCGACGTCACCACCGGATGCGGCGCCTGTCCCACCGTGCCGATCGTCCAGAGGTTGTCGGCCTGGGCCTGCAGCAATTTCGTGGCGGCTTCGGTTCGGCGTTCCTCGGTGGTGGCGCGGCGCAGTTCATCGCCCCAATACTGCAGTTCGCGGATCACCGGCGGCGGCTCCTCGCCCAGTTCGCCGTCGGTCTGGTAGTACCGCGCCCAGTGATTCCACATGGAGAGTTCCCAGCCCGCGCGGTGGGGGTAGAACCAATCCGGAACCACCGGGAACAAGATGTCGGTCACCTTGTCGGCGTGCCAGAGCGTCATCTGCATCTTGTTGGCCTGGGCGCGCTCCGACTGCAGGCTCCGCTCGACGGATTTGAGGCGCACATCGACGCCCACCTCCCGCCAGTAGTCGCGAACCAGTTCCATGGTGATGGTCTTCGGCGTCTCGAAGTCCAGGTACTCGAAGGTGATGGTGAGCTGGGCGCCGTCCGGGTATTCGCGCAGCCCGTCGCCGTCCACGTCGCGCAGTCCGAGTTCGTCGAGCAACGCCCGCGCGTAGTCCGGGTCGTAGCGGATGTGCGCGTTGGCCCACTCGTCCCGATACCAGCGGCTCGACGGATGCGCGGTGACCTGGCTCGGTATGCCGCGACCGAAGTAGATGGCCTTGTTCATCTGGTCGCGGTCGATGGCGTGGGACAGGGCGCGCATGAAACGCCGCTCGCCCTGCCCCCAGACAAGATTCCGGTACTTCGGGTCGTCGTGGTTGTAGTTGGCCTGCAGTGCCACGTCGCTGATGTGGAGCCGTCGCCAGATGTTGACCCGGTTGACGCCCTTCACCTCGCCCAGCTTCAACAACGGGATGTCCTGGGTCTTCAGCGTGAAGGCGGCGAAGTCGAGCTGACCGGTGGCCGCCTGGAAGGTGATCATCTGGGAGTTCTCGAGCAGGATGATCGCGTCGATGGCGTCGATGTAGGGCAACTGCTGGCCGGCCGGGTCGATCTTGAAGTAGTACGGATTGCGCTCCAGTCGCATCTTGGTCGGCGTGCGCTGAGTCACCCGATAGGCCCTGAGCGTAGGGACTTTCACGGCATCCTCGTTGCCCCAATCGCGCAGCGAGCCGTACAACGACATCCACGTCACGAAGCCCTCGGCCTCGACCAGGGCATCCAGTTCCGCCTTGTCCCTGAACGCCGGGTGGTAGTCCTTGAAGAAGTGCTCCGGGTCGGCGAAAGCGCTGCCGAGTTGAGCGAAATAGTTGATGAACAGCGGGTTCGGCTCGGGAAAGACGTACTTGAAGGTCAGTTCGTCGACCTTCACGAACTCGCAGCCCTGCACGAGCCGGTAGACGATGGGCGACATTTCCGGGTCCAGCCAGACGTGGTTGAACCGGAACATGAAGTCGTCCGCCGTCAGTGGCTCCCCGTCCGACCACTTGATGCCGGCGCGCAGCCAGATGGTCGTGACCCGTCCGTCTTCGCTCACCTCGAAGGACTCCGCGAGGTTCGGCAAGACGTTCCGCATGTCTGCGGAAATCGTCACCGCGTGCTCGGTGTTGAAGAACTGCCAGTTGTCCCAGATCGTGATGCGGGCGGTGCCGCCGTACTTGCCGATGGACTTGTACGGGTGGATCACCACGGGATCGTCGGGGAGGCGTTGTTCGACGCCTGGCAGGTCGCGGTCGTCCAGATAGGGGCTCTGGGCGAACGAGCCGATGCCGAGCTGGCTCGCTGTCTTGGGGGCTTCAAACCACTCCGGCGGCAGATCCAACTGGTCAGGTGTCTGCGCCGCAATAGACATGCCCGCCAACGCGGCAATGCTGGCCACCCGGTGCCGGCAGATGGTACTCATTGTGTGTTCGCCCGTTCCGTCCAGCGGTCGCAGAGCGCATGGGCTTGGAGCACGATCATCACATGTGCTGGCGGTAGCAACAACAGGGCACCGACTTCCGCCAGCCGCGCCCCGAAGCCGTCATCGACGCCGACGGCTGCCAGCGCCACGAGGCAGATCACCACCAGCGCGGTCGCCCCGAAGCCGCGCCAACGGATGGCGCCCGACGCCGCCATCTGCTGCAGGCGCCAGGCCGTGAACACCCGGTCCCAGCGGTTTCCCGACGATGTCCAGATCCGCACATCCCGGCGGGGCCAGTTGGCGAGCACCTCCCGGGCATACCAGGGCCATAGAGACCAGCCGACCAGAATGAGCCCCGCCGCCGCGACGAACATGATCCGCTTGAGCAGGTCTCCCGACGGTTCCCCGCCGAACACGCCCACCGCGATGACGAAACCGATCACCGCGAACGTCAGCAGCCACCCGACGATGAAACCCGCGAATCCGAGCGTGCTGAACACGCGTGCCGTCAAGGACGGTCTTGTCCGACGGTCGTAGATGCCTGCAGCAGTTGCCGCACCTCGAAGGAAGAACGGCAACAGGAACGCCAGCGCGGGAAACCGATAGGTCGGGTCGTGCAATACCACGATCACCAGGACCGCCAAGGCGACCGGCACCACGAGGGGCAGCAGCGCCCTAGGTTTCAAGACCGTGGGTCGACTAGAGCCCAAGCTCGCGACGGTCCAGGGGCTTGAGCGGCACGTCCGGGTCTGGCGACGGCACCGCCGACAGCAGCAGGCGGGTGTAGTTCTCCTGCGGATTGTCGAAGATGTCGTCGACGGTGCCGCTCTCCACGACGCGGCCCCGATGCATCACCAGAACCCGGTCGCAGATGTGCTGCACCACGCTCAGGTCGTGGGCCACGAACAGGTAGGTGAGCCCGAGTTCCTTTTGAAGGCCCTCGAGGAGGTTGATGATCTGCGCCTGCACGGAAACGTCCAAAGCCGACACCGATTCGTCGCAGACGACTAGGTTGGGACGCAGGATCAGCGCCCGGGCGATGCCGATGCGCTGGCGTTGCCCGCCGGAAAACGCATGGGGATAGCGGGTCAGCGAGTCTTCTTCCAACTGTACACGGGCGAGCATGTCGCGAACCGCGCCGAGACGTTCAGATGCGCCGCCAACCCGGTGGATGATCAACGGTTCCTCGATGATCTGCCGCACCGTCATGCGGGGATTGAGGGACGCGAACGGGTCCTGGAAGATCATCTGCATTTCGCGGCGCAGCGGAATCAGTTCCTTCGCCGTCATGTCTTGAAGCTCGACCCAGCCGCTCGAACTCTTGAACCGCACCACGCCCCGATCCGGATCGATGGCGCGCAGGATGGCCCGCACCAAGGTGGTCTTCCCGGAACCGGATTCGCCGACGATGCCGAGGGTCTCCGAGCGCTCTACGTCGAAGGAGACATCCTCCACGGCCGGCACCCCGTCAAAGAACTTGGACAGGCCCTCGACTTCGAGCAGCTTGCCGTTCGCCGGTACCTCGCTCATACGCCCGCGCCTTGCAGCTGGTCCCGGGGCAGGCTGACCTGGCGCCCGTCGGGAAGCGTGACCAGGGGGTAGGGTCTCGTGATATCGGTGTCGCCCACGACGGTGGCGATCGTGGCAAGCGGCTCGCCCTTCGGCGCAAGACCGGGTATGGCCGCGAGCAGCCCCTTGGTATACGGATGCACGGGGTCTTTAAGCACCTGCCGGACAGTCCCGATCTCGAGTACCCGGCCCTGGTACATGACAACCACCTGATCGGCCAGTTGGGCGACGACCCCGATGTCGTGGGTGATGAACAGCACCGAATTGCCGAGCTCATGCTGCAGGTCCTGGATCAAGGTCAGGATCTCCGCCTGAATGGTTACGTCGAGCGCCGTAGTGGGCTCGTCGCAGATCAGGATCTCGGGGTAGCACACCAGCGCCATGGCGATGACGACGCGCTGCCGCATACCGCCGGAGAACTCGAACGGGTACATCCGGATGCGCCGGTCGATGTCGTCGATCCCGACCCGTTCGAGCATCTCCGCCGCCTCTTTCCATGCCTGCTTGCGACCGACCTTGCGGTGGCAAAGAATGGCCTCCGCGACCTGGTTGCCCACGGTGTAGACGGGGGACAAGGCCGTCATCGGCTCCTGGAAGACCATGCTGATGAGGCCACCGCGCAGTTCCCTAAGCCTCGGGTCGCGCTTGCCGAGAGACACGATCTCGAACGGATCCATGCCTTGCGGTGCGAAGTCGCTCTTGCCGCCGGCGATCCGTCCCGGCGGTTGGATGATCCGCATGATGCAGTGGGCGGTCACCGACTTGCCGGATCCGGATTCCCCGACGATGGCGGTGACCTTGCCGCGAGGCATGTCAAAGCCCACGTCCACCAGGGCATGCGTGGTACCCAGGTCGGTCTTGAAGTCGACCGCAAGCTCGCGCACTTTGAGAACCGTGTCCGTCATTTCGCGCCCGCCGTGCTATAGGGGTCCGCGGCATCCCGCAAGCCGTCCCCAAGCAGGTTG
>JAPOYW010000377.1 GCA_026706425.1 Gammaproteobacteria bacterium | reverse complement strand
AGGTATTCGGGCGCACCGTCGGAATCGACGAGACGGCCGCCTGGGCGGGAACGATCAGCTACGAGCTGTTGACGCGGCTGGGAAGCCGGCTGCAGCGGTTCTACACGGGTCAGTGAGCTATCATCGCGTTTTTGCCGACCGAGGAAAGGAAAATGCCGACGATCAACCCCAACGGTCTGCTTTCCGGACAGGTTGCCGTGGTGACCGGCGCGAGCCGTGGCATCGGCGAGGCGATTGCCAAGCGCTACGCGATGGAGGGTGCGAAGGTAGTCGTATCGGCGCGTTCGGTCGATCCGGACGACCACTTCCTGCCGGGTTCGATCAACGAGACGGTGCGGGCCATCCGCAGTGCGGGCGGGGAAGCGACGGCGGTCAAGGCCGACCTGTCCCGGGAGGAAGACCGGCACAACCTGATCACCGCCACCGAAGCCGCCTACGGACCGGTCGACATCCTGGTCAACAACGCGGCGGTCACCTGGTTCATGCCGGTGACCCAATTCGCCGAGAAGCGTTTCTGGATCATGATGGACGTGCAGGTCTGGGCGCCCTTCGAACTGGCCCAGCTTTCCCTGCCGTCGATGCTGGAGCGCGGCGCGGGCTGGATTCTGAACATCTCCTCGCATGCCGCGATCCATCCCGACGCCAAGGTGCCGGGCGGCCGCGGCCGCACTGGAACGGTTCACCACGGGATTGGCGCAGGAGGCGTACGGCTCCGGCGTCGGGGTGAACGTGATCTCGCCGGGCCTCGTGGCGACGCCGGGCGTCGTTCACCACAAGCTGATCAACGAGTCCAACAAGGATCGCGTCACGCCGGTGGAGCACATGGCCGAGGCCTGTCTGCGGCTGTGCCACGGCGACCCTTCCGTGATCACCGGCCGCATCGACTACGCCGACCAGGTGATCGAAGAGTTCAAGCTGGAACCTGCCGACATCATCTGAGCCGATCATGCGTCACGTTTGCCCGGGCGTTGCCCGGTGACACGGCTGCACAACGAACTGGACCTCGACGCCTACTGGTTGCCGTTCACGGCGAACCGCGCGTTCAAGGCCAATCCCCGGCTCATCGTGTCGGCCTCGGGCACCCGGTGCCGAACCGACGAGGGTCGCGAACTGCTCGACGGCATGTCGGGGCTGTGGTGCTGCAATGCCGGCCACAGCCATCCGCGCATCGTCGAAGCGATCCGGAGACAGGCCGGCGAACTGGACTACGCGACGGCGTTCCAGGTAGGCCATCCGACGGCATTCCGACTGGCTGAACGGCTGGCCGCCATGGCACCGGCGGATCTCAACGCCGTGTTCTTCACCAACTCGGGGTCCGAGTCCGTGGACACGGCCCTGAAGATCGCCCTGGCATACCACCACGCCCGGGGCGAATCCTCGCGCACGCGTTTCGTCGGTCGGGAACGCGGCTACCACGGCGCCGGTTTCGGCGGCATGAGCGTCGGCGGCATCGCCAACAACCGCAAGGCCTTCGGGGCGCACCTGCCGGACGTCGTCCATCTGCCCCAGACCCACGACCTCGAACACCAGGCGTTCAGCCGCTGCCAGCCGGCGTGGGGCGCCCACCTGGCCGACGAGCTGGAGCGGATCGTCGCGGTCAACCACCCGTCCACCATCGCGGCGGTCATCGTCGAGCCGTTCGCGGGATCCGCCGGCGTGCTGGTGCCGCCGGTGGGCTACCTCGAACGGCTTCGGGAGATCGCGGCGCGGCACGGCATCCTGCTGATCTTCGACGAGGTGATCACCGCGTTCGGACGACTCGGAACCGCCTTTGCGGCGGATCGCTTCGGGGTCGTTCCCGATATCATCGCCGTCGCCAAGGGAGTCACCAGCGGCGCGGTTCCCATGGGAGCCGTGCTGGTCCGGGACGAGGTCCGCGACGCGATCGTCGACGCCGCGCGGGATCCGATCGAGTTCTTCCACGGCTATACCTACTCCGGTCATCCCCTGGCATCGGCGGCGGCCATGGCCGCACTCGATGTCTATGAAGAAGAAGGCCTTTTCGACCGGGCACGCCGGCTCGAAGGTGTCCTCGAGGACGCCCTGCACGGCTTGGCGGACAAGCCCAATGTGGTGGATATACGCAACATGGGTCTCGCCGGCGCCGTCGAGCTCAGGCCGCGGGACGGTGCGCCGGGCGCCCGGGGTAGCGAGGCGTTCGGGGCGGCCTTCGACAGGGGCGTTCTGGTGCGGGCCACCGGGGACATCATCGCGGTGGCGCCGCCGCTTGTGGCGCTCGAGGATGAAGTCGAGACCATTGCGTCGGTGCTCGGGGGAGTGCTTGACGACCTCGACTGACCCGGCCGTCCCGCGCGGTCGCTCAGCTCCCCCGGCCCGAGAGCGGGAGCGGCGACACGGCGCGGTGCCGAGCCAGTGCCGGAAACGGTCGGAGGAACCCGTTCTCCACGGGGGGACATCTCTCGATTGCTTGGACAATTGCTGCTTTTGTGCTTGCCGCTTTCCAAGCGGTCTGTTAGTTTTCCGTCGATGCAGGCAGCAGCGGCGACATGCCCGTGAACGCGTGTTGGTGCACTAGGAGGACAAGCGCATCGTGCTACAATCGGATTGTGGCGTAGAGGCGGTCTTGGACGGCGGTTTTCGACGGTTGGTGGTTTGGACATGTGGTGCCGTCCCGGGTGCCTTCCCGGCACATGGCGGCCACCGAGTCGGGCCATCGCGTACTAGCCCGGTACGAACCCCTTCGAGTGCCGGATCACTCACCCCCCAACAACAAGGTTGACCGGCAACATGACTGGAATAAGCGTAAGCCCCAAGGAGGGCATGAACATGAATAACTCCCCGGCGGATGTGGCACGCGTAGGCGATCGCATCGACCCGTTCAACCGCGCGTTGCGAGGTTGTTTCCGCTTTCTTGCGCCCGTGCTCGCGACCGCGGGCATCTGCTCGGCGGCCCAGGCGCAGGAGTTCAATTGCGATACGGACACTACCGTTCCGACCATGTATATCAATCAGCGGGACAGGACCATCAAA
>JAPOYW010000346.1 GCA_026706425.1 Gammaproteobacteria bacterium | reverse complement strand
CGCGACGCCGAGGATCATCGTTTCGTTCTCCGCGTCCAACACATGCGCGATGCGAGCCGGGTTCAACGTACGCAGCAGGCGGCGGCCGCTCTCGCTCGTGTACAGGTGGACTGTCCCTGGCCGGCCGTCGGATTCGCGGACTCCGACCACGCATCCGTGGACCGCCGGCTCATCCGGGTCGATGAAGACGTAGTCCCCGTCGTTGACGCGGGGTGCCATGGCGTCGCCTTCGACCCGGACGATGAATGTCTCGGGACCGTACATCTCCAGGTCATCTCCACACGTCTGCGACCAGCTGGATCGGAGCGAAAACACCGCATCCCGGTCGGATCGGGCGCACCGTTTACCCAGTCCGCCGCTGAGGCGACCTTCTCCATCGCCCTGCGATGCTGACTAAATATACAGTATATTCGTCTACACTCTAATGGTTCGCCGGCCAGGAATCCAATTGTGTGGTTGGTTTCGGCCTGCGCCGGTGAACAGGCAAAGCGTGATTTCGACCGGCCAATCGCGGGAACACGGCCCCGGCCGTACGGCGGGTTGGGCTACTCGCGAGACTGTCATGCCGAGGACCGGGAAGCGGTGGACATCGATCTCGTGGACTGCTACGGAGGCGTCGCATCGCCCCAAGTGCCGTATCGCCGATCAAGGCCCGGGTTCCAGACAGCACCCGCACCGCTAGCCCACGTGTGTACCGTGTGCACTGGCGACTCCGCCATGATCGACCCGAACCGACGGCCGTCTGCGAGAGAGCCCGTTCGATCCCGTTCGGACTCCCTACCGTTTTGCAGGCCCTGTCAGCGGGCAGTAGCCGATCCATTAGCCACGGGGGCTTCCGCTCGACCGATGTCGAACACCCTCCCTTGGCGAAGGCACACGCCGTAGCCGGACAAGGTGGCAACCGGGTGCGCGGAGGGGCTGCGCGAGGGACGCTGCGCGGCTCGGCGAAAACCGCGCCCCGACGCTGTGGGGTGCGACTTCGGAGTCCGCTATTGAACGTGAAGGTTCGTTCGTCTCAGGACGGGGTGAACCCGGCGCCAACCGGATGGCCATTTGACGCCGAACTCCCCGCCACCATAATGAACGTCAATGGATACGGTCGATTCCAGCAGCAAACGGTGAAAGGCCTGACGGACTCCTTGCCGACAATACGCGCCTCCAAGCCGCCGCCTATCCTCGGCGAGGACAAGCTTCGCCGGGTGGTCGATGCGGCGCTCGACGGCATGGTCGTGATCGATTCGGCAGGGACCGTTCTGCTCTACAACGCCGCGTGCGAACAGTTGTTCGGGTATTCCGCGGAGGAAGTGCTGGGCAACAACGTCAACCTGCTGATGACGCCGCGGGACCGGCGGAACCACGACACGTACATCCGGAACTACCTTCGGACAGGCAGGGCGAAGGTGATAGGAAAGGGCCGCGACGTCACGGGGCGCCGCAAAGACGGCGCTACCTTTCCGATCCGCCTGTCGGTCGGCGAACTGCGCGACGACGCCGACGCGACACTATTCGTGGGCACGCTTCACGACCTCACGGAGACGCTGCGGACCCGCGCGCGCATCGAAGAGCTGCAATCGGAGCTGACGCAGGTCGCGCGGGCGAATGCCGTCGGCGAGATGGGATCGGCTCTGGCGCACGAACTCACCCAGCCGCTGTCCGCCGTCGTCGGATTCGTCGAGGCCAGCGCGGCTCTGATCGACCAAGCCGGCGGTGAGGTGCCGGCCAAGCTCCGCGAGTACATGGACCAGGCCGTCGCCCAGTCTCTGCGGGCGGGAGACGTCATCCGGCTGCTGCGTGAGTTCACGGCCAGGGGAGACACGGAACGTTCCGTCAAGGACATCAACGCCGTCGTCGAGGAGACCTGCCGGCTGGCAACGTTGGGAACGGCTGCGGAGGGCATCGACCTGCAGCTGAACCTCGCCTCCGACGTTGCTCAAGTCCTCATCGACCACGTTCAGATCCAGCAGGTGGTTCTCAATCTGGTGCGCAACAGCATTGATGCCCTTTGCGATTCGGAGACTCCCGCCATCACCGTCGCGACGGTGCCCGGCCGAGAGGAGGTCGAAGTGGTCGTCAGCGACAACGGACCCGGGTTGTCCCCGGAAGTCCGGGAGCGGGCTTTCGAGCCCTTCGTGCCTACCAAACCGGACGGCATCGGCATCGGGCTGAGCATCTGCCGTACGATCGTCGAGGCGCACGGGGGCAGGATCGCGGTCGATGCCGGCACCGAGTGCGGAGCGGCGTTCCGCTTTACGGTCCCGGTCTTCGACGAACCGGCAGGATGAAGATGCCGGGTGAACTGATATTCCTGGTCGACGACGACGATGCCGTGCGCGCGTCGCTTCACGCATTGCTGGAGACGGCGGGCCACCGGACGGTCCAGTTCGGTTCGGGAGCCGAGTTCCTCGAGTTCCCGGACCTGGGGCTCGGGGCATGCGTCCTGCTGGACGTGAAGATGCCGGGGCCGGACGGGCTGGAGGTCCAGCGGCACCTGAACGAACGCGGCGAGACGCTGCCGGTGATCATACTCACAGGACACGGCGACATCGCGATGGCGGTGCAGGCGTTGCGCGCCGGAGCTGTGGATTTCCTCGAGAAGCCGGTGAGCCGGGAGCGGTTGCTCGAGAGCGTGGCGCGGGCCATCGACATCGACCGCACGGCGCGGCAGGACCGGGAAGAGCGGTCGGAGATCGGGACCCGGTTGCGAGGGCTGACGGACCGCGAACGGCAGGTGCTTGAACGGCTCGTGGCGGGAAGGACCAACAAGTTCGTCGCTCGCGAACTGGGAATCAGCGCCCGCACCATCGAGGTGTACCGGCGCAACGTCATGATGAAGATGGGCGCGGACAGTCTCTCGCATCTGGTGCGGATGGCAATCCTGACCGGGATCGATCCGGTTGGCAACGCCACCCCCGTGACACGCAGCTCTACCTGAAACTCCCTAATCCCGGTGCAGCGTAAGGTGGTGGCGCCTCGATCCGTGGAATCGACCGCCCT
>JAPOYW010000446.1 GCA_026706425.1 Gammaproteobacteria bacterium | reverse complement strand
GTTCGTCTATCCCGCAGATCGCCCCGACCTCGTCGTCGACGCGATCTCGGTCGACGATGCGAGGCCGGGACCGGGCGAGTCGATCAACCTGGGCGCAACCGTACGCAATGTCGGCCACCGGAGGTCTGCGCCGACGACGTTCAGCTACTACCTTTCGACGGACGCCTATATCGGCAGCGACGATCAGGCGGTCGGCGAAGCCGACGTGGAGGGGCTGGGGCCTGCCACCACCGTTCGCGCCGTCGGAGAGTTCGAGGCCCCGACGACGTCGGGTCGGTACTACTACGGCGCCTGCGTGGCGCCGCGGGCTAGCGAAATCGACGTAGGCAACTGTTCCCGCGCCCTCCTGGTCACCGTTCCCATCGACGGCGGCGGCGCAACCGACGGCTTCATCCTGGACGCGGACAACGAGAACGCTACCGGGATCGCCTATGTCGACGGTCGGTTCTTCATCCTCGACTCGGAAGACCACAAGGTCTACGCCTACCGGACCAACGCGAAGCGCGACGCCGCCAGCGACTTCGAACTGGATGCCGACAACACCGGCGCCGAAGCGATCGTCTACGCGAACGAGAAGTACTATGTCGCCGACCGGCTGGACGCCAAGGTGTACGTGTACACGGCGACCGGCGAACGCGATGCCGATGCCGATTTCGATCTCGACGACGACAATACGAACCCGAACGGCATCGCCTACGGCAACGACCGGCTCTACATTGCGGATCTGACCGACAAGAAGGTCTATGCCTACGAGATTTCCGGTGAGCGGGCCCCGTCCGACGACTTCCGCCTCGCCCGGTTCAACGATACGCCCTGGGCCATGGAGTTCGTCGACGACCGCTTGTACATCGTCGACAACACCGACGACCGGGTCTACGTCTACGACCTATCCGGCGACCGGGACCTCGCGCTGGAATTCCCCCTCGACTTCGACAACGCGTCGCCGGAGGGAATTGCCCTTTTCGACAACAGGTTCTACGTCCCCGACCACTGGGACGACAAGGTCTACGGCTACCCGAAGCCCTGAGACCCTACGGTGCGGGATGACAGGGCGAGCTACATCCCGGTGCGGCAGGAGCAATTGAAGGAGCGTCTTGGAGGCCGCTTCCACGAGCTCGGACCACAGCGGCGAGACGACGGACGGAAAAGCGCGAGGAGGACCCTAGGCAACCGTGGTGCGGCGGCCCGCCGGACGGTCTGCCGAGACCCGCGAGGGCGCCGCACTCTGACGCCGACCCGAGGAGCAGCTATTGTCCGCTGGATGTCCGAGCGGCAGGCACGGGCGACACGGACTCGAGCTCCACGGTTTCGAGCCCTCCACCGAAGCTGTCCGGCAGTCTGCTTTCGCTCATTACCACGTGGTGGGGCGAGTCCTCGGTCACCCAATAGAGCCCCGAACGACCGGGTTGGTCGGCGTCGCTGAGTTCGAGCGGGTATGTCCGCATGGAACCGAACGGCGTCTCGATGACCTCGACCTCTCCGGCGACGATCTTCCAGCGTCGCACGGACACCAGGGTCGGATCGAAGCTACTGAGAATCGTCGTGTAGCCGGGCGCGATCGGCAATGTCGTCATGGCGGCGGCAATGTCCCCCACCGTCGGCGCGTCCAAACCTACTTCGATTGGCACGACGCTGCCGTCCTGGAGCCACGCCTTGCCACGGATCATGTCGTCGCTGTAATGCAGCCGGACCCGCGTATTGCCTTGGCTGATGTACCGGCGGATTGGCCGCAGATCCTTTGCTGCCAAGTGGATCGTGTCGACGCTCCAGGCAAGGTCGTTCGACTCGTGCTCGGTCGAGACACGCCACGCGTCCTCGCCGTCTTCCTCGACGCGTGTCCAGCTCACTCGACGGAGCATGGTGATTTCCCGGTTCTCCAGTTCGACGGTCATGGCGTAGGTCCTGACCTGTTCGGTGAGTCCGCCGCCGTGCGCTGATTGGACAAGCCATACCGACAGCACAACGGTGACGATCTTGAGCACAACGCTCCGGCTCGGGTTCGACAACATGCGAGGTTCCTCGTTTCGGCTGCCGACAACCTATCCGTTTGCCCCTGACTGCGCAATCGAGGATTCCCCCGGACTCGGACACACGCGAATTCGATCTCACACGGCGTAGGAGATCTCGCACATTCGAGCCGCTTTTCAGGGGTCGGAGTCGCACGTCGATTTCAGCCAATTCGCACACGGATGGTGGCCATCTTCCGCTTGCCTGATCGGGCGCGCCGTGGAGCACTTCGATGGCTGCGGCGGCGAACCGAAGGCCGTGCGGGATCCGATACCCCTGTAGGTGGTGGGCTTGTCCCTTCCCGTCCAACCAGTCGGTCTGGTGCCGACCCGACGACCGGTGTAGGGTGGGGACACTTCGAACCGCGTTTGTGGCGTCGAGGTTGGTTGCGCAGCCGAGTCCGGCGATCCGGACATCCAACCTTGTATACGTGGAGTAGCAGTCATGGATTTTGAAGCGTTCGCCCCCGGTGCCCCGTATGTTGCTGCGGTGCTGGTCGTCGGGGCTTTCCTCTGGCGGGTGTTCGTCAGGATGCTCACCGGCATGGAAGCCAGGTTCGACGACCGTTTCAATCAGATAGAGAACAGCTTCCGGCAGGTCGAGAACAGCTTCCAGCAGATGGAGAGTCGGTTCGAGAACAGGTTCGTTTCGTTGGAGACGAGATTCGAGTCCTTGGACAAGAAAGTGGACGGTTTGGCAGCGGACCACCACAGCCTTTCGCGCGAACTATCCGAGTTTCGCGGCGAGATGCGCGGCCGCCTGGGCGCGCTCGTGCCGCAGGATCCCGGTTTGGCGTAGGGCACCGTTCCGCGCCGGACACGCAAACGGACCGGCGGGCGGCCAAATCCGTCGGCTGCCCGCTCGTTGCCGTGGACAGTTTGGGTGTATTTGGCAGATTCTTGTCGCACGGTTGGGTAAGGTGCCGTGCTCCTGGTGGGGACTAGCCCGGATATCTCACCAGTGGCCGCGATGATCGCCGAGGATTTTGGTTCCGT
>JAPOYW010000490.1 GCA_026706425.1 Gammaproteobacteria bacterium | reverse complement strand
ACGTGGGTTCGACTCCCATCGCCCGCTCCAGTACCCCTTGTCGACTTGAAAGGAATGACGAGAAACCGCAGGGGCGACCCCATCGCGCCCGTCAAGGTGCGCTGTCCCAACCCACCCGCAAGGGGGCGCTGTGCTAACGCGCCCGCAAGGGCGCGCTGTCCTAACGCGCCCGCAAGGGCGCGCGCTGGCTGTCCGTTCCCTACGGCCCGTTTGTTGCCTGCAGGTCCGCGAACGCTAGCCGCTCTCGCCGCAATCCTGCTGGGCTACGCCGCGTATGCCGCATTGCCCGACGCTGTCGAGGGACAGCCGTTGCCGAGTCTCGCGCCGATGCTGGATCGCACCACGGCGGGTGTCGTGAACGTGGCGACCTTCGCCCGCGTGCGCACCTACGACAACCCGCTGATGCGCGACCCCTTCTTTCGCCGCTTCTTCCGCTATCCCCCTCTACCCCAGGAAAGACGTCGGGCCCAGAGCGCCGGGTCGGGCGTCGTGGTCGATGCAAAGGCGGGCTACATCGTGACCAACCACCATCTCGTCGACGGCGCCCACGAGATCCACGTCACCCTGTCCGACGGTCGGGGGTTTCCCGCCACGCTTGTCGGCGTCGACGCTCCGGTGGACCTGGCGGTACTGAGGATCGACGCCGACGACCTCACGGAACTGACCTTGGCCGACTCCCAGATGTTGCGGGTGGGAGATTTCGTCGTCGCCATCGGCAACCCGTTCGGCCTGCAGCAGACCGTGACCTCGGGAATCGTCAGCGCGCTGGGCCGAAGCGGACTCGGCATCGAGGGCTACGAGAACTTCATCCAAACGGACGCCTCCATCAATCCCGGCAATTCCGGCGGCGCGCTGGTCGACTTGAATGGCCGGCTGGTCGGCATCAACACCGCGATCGTCGCCCCGTCGGGGGGCAACGTCGGTATCGGCTTCGCGATACCGAGCGACATGGTCTCCGCCGTCATGGGCGAGCTCATCGAACACGGCGTCGTCCGACGAGGCCGAATCGGCATGACCGTGGCGGCGCTGAATCCCAAGCTCGCCGAGTTGCACGGCTTGGCCGCGAGGGAAGGTCTCGTCGTGACGGAGGTCGTGCCGGGAAGCGCGGCGGACTCGGCGGGGATTCGGCCCGGCGACATCCTCGCCCGGGTCGATGGCCGGGCCATGGACCGGCCGGCCGACTACGGTCAACAGGAAGCCATCACGATGGTAGGGGACGAACTCGAGATGGAGATCGTCCGGGACCGTCGAAAGAAGCGCCTGGCGGTATCCATCGAGCGGAACTGGTCCGTTGCCGGCGGCCGGATCCATGAGCGCTTGGAAGGCACCGTGCTCATGGACGTGTTCCATGAAGACGAGCCCGTGGGGATCTACGTCAGCAGCATCGACCGTGATTCGCCGGCGTGGCAGACGGGGTTTCGGGCGGGGGACACCATACTCGCGATCAACAACGTCACGACGCGGCACATCGGCGAACTGGCACGTCGTATCGGCGGCGTGCAGCGCGCCGTCGTGCGTCTCCGTCGCGACGACCGCTTCGGTGACCTGAGGTTCTGACGTCCGCCGCGATCAGTCGAACATGATGACGTTGCGGGCGACCTCCCCGGTCTCCAGCGCGGCAAGCGCCTCGTTGACGTCTTCGAGGCGAATCCGACCCGAGATCATCTCGTCGAGGTGCAACTTGCCCGCTAGGTAGAAATCCACGAACCGGGGCATATCGACCCGGAACCGGTTGGATCCCATGCTCGACCCCTGCAGCGTCTTCTCGCGCAGGAACTCGGGGCCGTGGATCTCCACCATCGTGCCGACCGGGATCATGCCGATGACCGTTGCCGTGCCGCCGTTCCGGATCATCTTGAAGGCCTGCTCGGTGGTCGCCTTCAGTCCGATGGCCTCGAACGAGTAGTGCACGCCGCCGCCGGTCAACTCCCGCACCGTTCCGATGGGATCCTCCTCAGCCGCGTTGACGACGTCGGTGGCGCCGAAAGTTCGTGCGAGTTCCAGCTTCGACGCCACCGTGTCGATGGCGATGATGCGTCCCGCCCCGGCGATTTCCGCTCCGTTGATGCACGACAGTCCCACGCCGCCGCAGCCGATCACGGCCACGGTGGAACCCGGTTCGATGGCGGCGGTGTGAATCACGGCGCCGACACCCGTCGTGACCCCGCAGCCGATGAGGGCCGCGCGGTCCAGGGGCATGTCGTCGCAGATCCTGGCCAGTGCGTGTTCGTGCACGAGCATCTCTTCCGCAAACGACGACAGGTGCAGGAACTGGTTGATCGTCTCATCGCCCGACGCGAGGCGCGGCGGTTCGCCGATGTCACGCGACAGTTCCGGCTCGCTGCACAGCACCATGCGGCCCGTCAGACAGTATTCGCAATGTCCGCAGAACGCCGACAGGCAGGTGATCACATGATCGCCCGGCTTGACGTAGTGCACGTCCGAGCCCACCGCCTCCACGACGCCGGCGGACTCGTGGCCGAGAACGGACGGCAGCGGATAGGGGTACGAACCGTTCTGGAAATGCAGGTCCGAGTGGCACACGCCGGCCGCAGCGGTGCGTACCAGGACTTCGCGCGGACCGGGATCGCCGGTGCTCACGTCTTCGATGACCAGCGGTTGGTTCACTTCGCGCAGGACAGCGGCCTTCATGGAAACCTCTTTCGTTGCGACGCCGAGGACGGTTGAGTGTACAGGCCCCTCGGGGGCACCGACCATCGCTATCGGTGGGACGCACGGCGGGACGCCCTTGTTGTTGCGTTCGCCACCGTGGAGTGACATGGTTGCCGGGATTCCCATTCGGTTATTTTGCCAAGGTGCGGACGTACGGAACGATCGGCAGTGCTTTCGTCGCAGGAATGCTGGTGGCGGTTTGCCCTGCGGCGTACGAAGGCGACATCCACCAGGAGCTGACCTTCATTGCGGCGCGGCAGTACAACCAGTGCGCGGAGGACACGCATCTCGCGACCCTGACGCCGTTGGAAGTGCGCTACATCGCCATCGCCAATGCGAACCAGGCGGATGCCTCGTGGT
>JAPOYW010000190.1 GCA_026706425.1 Gammaproteobacteria bacterium | reverse complement strand
GGCGCCCCGGATCCCAGGCGACCGGTTGATGATCGAGACCGACGCGCCCTACCTGCTGCCGCGCAACATCGTTCCCCGGCCTCGTTCACGGCGTAACGAACCCGCGTTTCTGGCCTGGGTCGCGGAACGCATCGCCCGATGTCGCGACGAAGACCCTGTTTCAGTCGAACGACAGACCCAGGTCAACGCTAGGGGTTTCTTCGGCATTCCATGAAGCAGGTCCGTCCTTTGTTGCCTGGCGTTCGGCGCCGCCTCGCCGGCGAAGCGGTCGCGTCTCGCATCACGACGCGTATGTTTCCACGAACTCAATGCGCGTTAAACTCGCCGACCCAGGGTACCCAACCATTCGTACGCGAGCGCTCGAGATGCCCGGGCCTGTCCGACTCGTAATCCGTCTCATTGTTCTCGCCGCAGCATCCTCTGCGGTCGCCTATGGCCTGTTGGCTTGGCAACACCAGGAGTTCACCTTGGTCGGTGTGTGGCTCGTGGACAACGACTGGCGCCTTCATCCCGTGCATTTCCTGGTGGTCGGAATCGGGCTGATCCCGCCGACCATGTGGGACATATTCGCGATGGAGATGCAGGCCGCCAAGCGACCGACGCATAAAGGGCGATCCGGGACCGCCGACCATGGGTGACCGCCCGGACGCGGAGCTGTCGCCTCGGTTGGAGATCGGGCCCAGTTCGGCACATACCTCGCCACCCGCACATCCCGCGCCTGCGCCGACGGCCCGTCCCGAGAGTCCGAGGACCTACCTTCGCCGCGTGCGGTCATCGGACCGGCGGGAGCTGCTGGCCCTGACCCGCGCCAGTCGCGAACTGCACTACCCGTGGATTTCGCCACCGCTCACGTCGCACATGTTCAAGGTCTACTACCGGCGCACCCAGCGTGATGACCACGAGGGCTTCGTCGTCTGCCTGAACAACACCGACGTGATCGTCGGCGTAGTCAACGTCAACAACGTCGTCAAAGGAGCGTTCCGCTCCGCGTCCGTCGGCTACTACGCGTCCCAGGCGCATGCGGGCAGGGGCTACATGCACGAGGGGTTGATGCACGTCAAGCAACATGCATTCCGGGAGCTGGGACTGCACCGCATCGAGGCCAACATACAGCCGGGCAACACCGCATCGATCCGACTGGTGCGCGGCTGCGGTTTCCAACGCGAGGGCCTGTCGCCGGGGTTCCTCTACATCAACGGCGCCTGGCGCGATCACGAGCGGTGGGCAGCGGTCGATCCCCGGCCGGGGCTGACATGACATCCGCTCGATGCGGGAGTTGGCGGTCTCCCATCGACGCCCGGGTCGTCACCGGGGGCTCCAAGGGGTACGGCGAACTCCGCGCCAGGGGCGATGCCCTGTTCTGGACGGAGTCCCGGCCAGAGGAAGCCGGCCGTTCCACCCTGGTCATCCGTGTTGCGGCCTCAATCCGGGAATTGACGCCATCCCCCTTCAATCCGCGCAGCAGGGTCCACGAATACGGCGGCGGTTCGTATTGCGTGGCCGAGGGCGGAGCTGCGCACCGGCACGTCTACTTCGTGAACTTCGCGGACCAGAACGTCTACGAGGTGTCGACGGCGACCGACCGGCGCGAGACGCCCCGACAGGTCACCGAAGGCGACGCCACGGAGCGTTTCGCCGACCTGGCCTGGAATGGCCACGCCCTGCTCGCGGTACGGGAACGACACGGCGTGGACGGCACCGAAACCGTGAACGACCTGGTTCGCATCGACGTCGACAGTGGCGACATCGCCACTCTCCACGAGGGCCATGACTTCTACGCCGCTCCGCGGCCATCGGGGGACGGGCGCATCGCGTTCCTGGTATGGGACCACCCCAACATGCCCTTCGACGGTTGCCAGCTCCTGGTCGCCGAGGACGCTGGCAGCGGACTCGTGAACCCCACCATTGCGGCCGGCGGAGCGAAAGAATCCATCGTGCAGCCGGAATGGAACGGCGGGCGGCTGCTGTTCGCGTCGGACGTCGACGGCTACTGGAACCTCTACGCCTACGATGGGTCCGGAGTCTACCCGGTACTCCCCGATGCCGCCGAGTACGCCGGTCCGGCCTGGCAATTCGCGAACACCTACTATGTGCCGGTCGGCCCCCATCACGTGGTCGCCCGACGGGTGGAGAACGGCATGGCGTCGTTGGTGCTCGTCGATCTCGAACAGGCCCTGGCCAGTCCCCTCGACGAGGAAAGCTCGTCCTACCTCGACGTCGTCCGCACCCCGAACGGTGTTGCCTACATCGCGGGGTTCGCCGACCGGCCGAAGCAGATCGTCGAGATGAGGTTGGACACCCGCTCGGCCGCCACCCTCGCCCGACCCGACGATCCGCCCGTGGAGCGCGACTTCATCGCCGTCCCCGAGGCGCTGACCTTTCCCGCCAAGGCGGGCGACTCCCACGCGTTCTTCTACCCGCCCACAAATCGCGACCATCGCGTACCCGCCGGCGAATTGCCGCCTTTGCTCGTCACGACGCATGGCGGTCCGACGTCCAACGCGTGGGCGGATCTCGACTGGCGGGTCCAGTACTACACGTCCCGGGGCTGGGCGGTGGCCGACGTCAACTACGGGGGCAGCACCGGCTTCGGCCGCGCCTACCGGGAGCGCTTGGAAGGCACATGGGGCGAGACCGATGTCGACGACTGCGTCGCCTGCGTACACCACCTCGTCGCCCAAGGCCGGGTCGACCCCGCCCGGGTCGCCATCAAGGGAGGCAGTGCCGGGGGCTACACCACGCTGGCGGCGCTCGCCTTCACCAACGTCTTCCGGGCAGGTGCCAGCCACTACGGGGTTGGCGATCTCAAGGCGCTGGCCGCCGATACGCACAAGTTCGAGTCCCGCTACCTCGACACATTGCTCGGCAGTCCCGAGGCGCTTGACGAGCGTTCGCCCATCAATCACGTCGACAAGCTGAACTGCCCGGTCATCTTCTTCCAGGGCGCGGAGGACAGGGTGGTACCGCCAAACCAGGCCGAGTCGATGCGCGACGCACTGGCCGCCAAGGACATTCCGGTCGCCTACGTGCTGTTCCAAGGAGAGGGGCATGGTTTCCGCCGGGCCGAGAACGTGCGGCGGGCGATCGAAGCCGAGTATGCGTTCTTTGCGAAGGTGTTCGGCTTCGAACCGGCCGACGACCTGTCCGGCGTCGACATCGATATTCTGCGGACGGCGTAGCAGTGGCCACTTCCCTGCGGATCGCGGTACTTGCCGGCGGCAACTCGGCGGAAGCCGAGGTGTCGCGCTCCTCGGCGGGCGGCATCGCGGCGGGACTCAGGACCTGGGGCCACGAGGTCGACGTCATCGAGTTGGATCGCGAGGTGGTCAGCGCGCTGCGCGCCTTCGCACCGGACGTCGTATTCCCCGTGCTGCACGGTCCACCTGGCGAAGACGGTACCGTACAAGGTCTGCTCGCCATGCTCGGGCTGCCTTTCGTGGGCAGCGGCGTGCAGGGCTCCGCGGCGGCCATGGACAAGTATGTGGCGAAAGCGCTGTTTCGCGCCGAGGGATTGCCCGTCGCCGACGACGTATTGATCGCCCCGGGCATGTCGGCCGAGCAGGCCGCCGATGTCGTATTCGAGAAAATCGGCGACCACGTGGTCATCAAGCCCCGCCGTCAAGGGTCGGCCCTCGGCGTCGCGCTCCTACCGGATGGCGGCGACCTCGTCGCGCCGCTCCGCGAAGCCCTGGAGTTCGGGGGCGGCGCGTTGGTCGAGCGGTTCGAAACGGGTCGCGAAGCCACGGTTGCCGTTCTCGACGAGCACGGTCGAGAGGCCATCGCACTCCCCGTGATCGAGATCACCGTCGCGAAGGGCGAGTGGTACGACTACAACAACCGCTACACCCCGGGCAAAAGCCGGCACATTGTCCCCGCCAAGTTCCCGACGGCCTGCCTCGAACGACTCGCCGACGCCGCGTTGCGGGCGCACCGTTGTCTTGGACTAAGGGACCTGTCGCGAGCGGACTTCGTGGTCGACGGCAGCGAGATCTACCTGCTCGAAGTCAATTCCCTGCCGGGTATGACCGCCACCAGCCTGTATCCCGACGCCTGCCGCGCCGTCGGCATCGACTTCGCCGAACTAGCCGAACGGCTCGTGCTGAGCGCTCTTCGCAGAGGGGCCGAACGCACCGAACGGTGACGACGGGGAAGCGGCCACGTCATATACTGCCCGCTTTTTGTCGGAGAAGAACGAATGTCAGATGCGAAATACACGGTAGCGGTGCAGGTGCCGGCCGGCGTCTCCCAGGACCGCATCGATGCCGGCTTTATCCTCGAACGGGAAGCCCTCGACCCCATCGGGGCGAAGATCGTCGGGGTTTCGGCCAAGACCGAGGAAGAGTTCATCGCGGCGGCTAGGAACGCCGACGCGGTGATCGCCCGGGGTCGGCGCATCACCCGCAACATCATAGCGGGCCTCGACAACTGCGTCGTCATCGGCCTCGGCAGCGTCGGCGCGGACACCGTGGACGTGGGAGCGGCGACGGATCACGGCATCGTCGTAACCAACGTCCCGGACGTGTTCATCGACGAAGTGGCCGACCACACCATGATGTTGTTCCTTGCCGCCTACCGCCGGGTTCTGCTCATGCACAAGATGACCCAGGAGGGCCGCTGGGGCGAGGGTCGTCCGTACCACGACGACATCCCGCGGCTGTGGGGGCTCTCGATCGGATTGATCTCGTTCGGCAACGTCGCCAGGGCCGTCGCCCGACGCTGCCACGTCTTCGGCCTGCGGGTGCTCGCCTACGATCCCTTCGTGAACGAACTCGCGATGACCGGCGCCAACGTCGAGCCCGTGACGAGCCTCGACGAACTGCTCGAGCGCTCGGATTTCGTGTCGATGCACGCGCCGCTCAACGCCGAGACGCATCACATGCTGTCCGATCCGCATTTCGCGCGCATGAAGAAGTCGGCGCTGTTCATCAACAACGGGCGCGGCCCGACAGTCGACGAGGCCGCCCTGATCCGCGCACTCGAGAACGGCGAGATCGCGGGTGCCGCGCTCGACGTGTTCGAGCGCGAACCGGTGTCCACGGACAATCCGCTGCTCGCCATGGACAACGTGATCTGCACGCCGCACATGGCCTCCGCCAGCGCCCGCATGGGGCCGGAGTCCCGCCGCCGTCTCGGTCGGGAGCTCGCGATGTGCCTGACGGGGAGGTGGCCCCGAAGCGCCGTCAATCCCGCCGTGCTGCCGAACACGAAGCTTGGGCGGTGGCAACCCCTCTAGCCCGACAGCACTTCGAAGCCAAACGCGGACGCGGCCTATGGCAAAGCCGGAGCAGGAAGTCGACGACACAACCCGAATGGCGGCCACGCTGTCGGAATACGGCACCGCCACCGCCGTTTTTGCGATTTTCGCGTGGATGCGCGACTTTTCGCTCCATAGCGTGATGGTCATGGTCGCCTTTGTGTTCGTCGCCTACGTCGCGACGGTCGTATTCGGTCGGCTAGCCGGGATACGTCGTCAAAGATCCCTGTTCTCGAAGTGGCCCAGCGGCCTGCTATCCGGGATCTACGCGTTCGTTCTCGCCATGGTCGGTGAGTTCGGCAACCAATACGCCGAACACATCGGGATAGGCGGTGCCGCCCTCGCCGGTCTTGGACTGGCGTTGGGCGTCGCGGCCTGGCGTCAGCGCCTGCGGGAACGCTGCCTCTACAGGGAGCTCTTATCGCCTTCGTGAGGTGAGGTCACTCCGCCTGCATGCGCTCCAGGCGTCGGATCCAGATATTGCGGAAGCGAACGCGATCACCGTGATCCTGCAACGTTAGCGGACCCTCGGGACCGTGCGGGTCGTCGTAGCTGGCCAGTCGCCGGTGCTGCGTCGGTCCCTGCATCTGCTGGCGGTGGTGCACCAGCAAGCCATTGTGAAATACCGTCGTGAACGCCGGCGTCACCAATTCGCCGTCCCGGTAGAGCGGCGACTCGAAGACGATGTCGTAGACGTGCCATTGACCCGGTGGCACGGACGCGTTGACGAGCGGCGGGAACTGGCCGTAGATCGCTGCCGTCAGCCCGTCCGCGTAGGTGGGATTGTCGTAGCCGTCGAGCACCTGGATCTCGTAGAGACCCAGCAGGAACACCCCGCTGTTGCCCCGACCTTGGCTGTCGGCATAGATCTCCGTCGGCGCACTCCACTCGACGTGCAGTTGGCAACTGCCGAACGACTCCCGGGAATGGATGTCGCCAGTTCTCGGCTCGACTTCCATCGCTTTGCCAGCGACGAGATTCCACTTCGGCGGCCCGCCGTCGCGACCCGCCCAGGCATCGAACCCCGACCCGTCGAACAGCACCACTGCGTCCGACGGTGCATCGCCTTGACGCTTCTGGGTCGAGAACGACGGCGGACGCACCACCGGCGGCGCCGGGCGGGCGATGTCGTGCACGCGCCACGTAGACCCGGGGAGTACCGGCGTGTCCGTGTAGCCCTTCGGTAGCTCCCGAATCCTATCTGGCACCGGTTGTCGTACTCCTAGAGGCTGTAGCCGCGTTCGTTGTGCGAGACGAGGTCGAGTCCCTCCGTTTCCTCCTCCTCCGAGACCCGGTTGCCAACGAGGGCATCGGTGACCTTCAGGATGATGAACGTGCCGATCGCGGTATAGCCAAGGGTCACGAGCACGCCGAGCGCCTGAACGCCCAACTGGGTGGGAATCGATATGGCCTCCTGACCGCTGAAGACCCCGAGCGCCGAGCTGGCGAAGACACCTGTCAGTATCGTCCCGAGGGCACCACCAACGGCATGTACCGGGAATACATCCAGCGAGTCGTCGATCTTCAGGATCTGTTTCATGAAGTTGGTGGCGAAGAAGCACACCGTGCCCGCGCAAATTCCGATCACCAATGCGCCGGCGGGGCCAACGAATCCCGAGGCCGGTGTGATCGTGCCCAGGCCCGCCACCATACCGGTCACCGCACCCAGTGCACTCGGCTTGCCGTAGCGGATCCATTCGATCATGAGCCAAGTGAACGCGCCCGCCGCCGCCGAAATGTGGGTGACCGTCAATGCCATGGCGGCATCGCCGTTGGCGGCCAACGCGCTGCCGCCGTTGAAGCCGAACCAGCCCACCCAGAGCATCGCGGCCCCCGCAACCGTGAGCGTCATGTTGTGCGGGGGTTGCACGTTGTCCGGGAAACCTCGCCGGGATCCCAGAACCACTGCCGCGACCAATGCGGCGGTACCGGCGGTGATGTGCACCACCGTGCCGCCCGCGAAGTCCATGACGCCGACACCGAACCACTCGCCGAACCAGCCATCCGAACTGAGCAGGCCGCCGCCCCAGACCCAATGGGCGATGGGTGCGTAGACGACGAGCGACCAGAGCGCCGTGAACAGGAGCACGGCGGAGAACCGCATGCGCTCCGCGAACCCGCCGACGATGAGCGCCGGGGTGATGATCGCGAAGGTGAGCTGGAAGGCCGCGAAGCTCGACTCCGGGATGGTGCCGCTCATCGAGTCCTCGCCGACGCCGTTGAACAGGAACTTCCCGACCCCGCCGACTAGGTTGCCGTCGCCGCCGAACGCCAGGCTGTACCCGATGATCACCCAGAGGATCGTGACGAGGCAGGTGATGGTGAAACACTGCATGAGCACGGAGAGCACGCTGTTCGAGCGGACCAAGCCCCCGTAGAAGAGCGACAGGCCCGGAATGGTCATCAACAGCACCAGCGCCGTCGACGTCAAGATCCACGCGCTGTCGCCGCTGTCCAGCGTATCGCCGTAGGCGACCACGCCGCCGAGTACCAGCGCGACGGCGATCAGCCGTTGAATAAGCGTTCTCATACGAATCTCCCACCCCTACCGGAAGTTGAAGGACGCTGCTCGGGATTCCCCTGCAGCGGGTGGCCTTCGCTCCCCTCGACCGCCCCAAAGTACACAAGACGGCGGCTATGATCCACCCGCGATCCGGCGCACCAGCCCCGGACCTTCGAAAACCAGCGCCGAATACAATTGGACGAGGTCCGCCCCCGCATCGAACATCGCCGCCGAGTCCGCCGCGCTGGTGATTCCGCCGACGCCGATGATCGCCGGCCCTTCGCCGACGGCATCGCGTGTCCGGCGGACGGTTTCCAGAGCGAGCGCAAATAAGGGTCGCCCCGACAGCCCGCCCTCCTCCGCCGCCCGTTTCGAGCGCAGCGATGGCGGCCTCGACAAGGTGGTATTGGTGGCCACGATGCCATCCGCCCCCGCCTCTAGTGCGCCGACGACTGTTGCCTCGAGGTCGCTAGGCGCGAGATCAGGCGCGATCTTGACGAACAACGGCGGTATCGGTGTCTTGTCGGGACATTCCACCGCGAGACGTCGGCGTTCGGCGATCAACTCGCCAACCAGAACGCGAGCGACGTTCGCCGCCTGGAGATCCCGGAGCCCGGGGGTGTTGGGCGACGAGAGGTTGACGACCACGTAGTCGGCGATGTCGTAGACCCCCCGGAGGCAGACACGGTAGTCGGCCACGGCGTCGTCCACGGGAGTGTCGCGGTTCTTGCCGATGTTGACGCCCACGGGAACGTGAACGCAGTCCCGAAGCCGCCGGAGGTTTTGAGCCACCGCGACGGCGCCGGCACTGTTGAAACCCAGGCGATTGATGAAGGCCGCGTCTTCTCGTAGGCGAAACAGCCGCGGTTTCGGGTTGCCCGGCTGGGGACGAGGCGTAACCGTGCCGACCTCGACGAAACCAAAGCCTAGCTTCGCCAGGCCCGCCATCGCCGTCGCGTCCTTGTCGAGTCCCGCCGCCAAGCCGATGCGGTTTGGAAACCTCAAGCCCTGCAACTCGATGCCGGAACCCGGCGAGGGCCCCGACGCGGGCAGCGCGCCGTACCACCTCAACACCGCAATCGCCAGCTTGTGAGCGAACTCGGGCGGCAGGGTGAACAACAATGGGCGAAGTGCCGTGTACATGCCCTTGTATCGTCAGCGGGTCAGGTGGGTGTGGGATCGCGCGCGGGTTCCACCCGCCGCCGGGCGTTGAGTTCGCGCAGTATCTCGGCATGCCGTGCCCGGGTCAGATCGTAGTGCAGGTAGCACCACACGGAGATCACCGAGAACCCGGCCACGACCGGGCCGTAGAGTAGTCCGAGATGGACGATGGTCTCCGCCGGAACGTCCGCCGCCGACTGTATCTGTGTCCCCGTCGGCCAACTGATGATGTCGAGTCCAAGGCCGCCTATGAAATTGCCGAATCCCGAGGTGGCCTTGTGCGAGAACGCAATAGCGCCGAAGAAGATGCCCTCCTGGCGAGCACCGGTCGCGACGTCGTGCTCGTCGGCCACGTCGGCCATCATCGAGCCGAAGGCGATGAACGCCTGCTGCACGATCAATCCTTGCACGAACCGGAATGCCACGAGCGTAACGACGAGAAATGCCGTGTCGTTCGCGGGGAAGGCGTCGAGCAGGCGGAGAACGACCGGCATCACCTGGCAAACGGCCCAAACGACGGTGCCGAGCAGCACCCCGAAACGCTTCTCGGTGCGGCGCAGGAGGGGCGCCGTCAGGAACACGCCGGTCATGAGCCCCGCGACGCTGGCAATCTGCAGCGTCCCCATCTCCGCACCGGTCAAGTCCCAGAAGTACTGGAACATGTAGATATCGAGCGCGCTGTTGACGCCCGCCATGATGAAAACGACCAGCACGCCGAAGAAGAGCCACCGGAACGACCGATTCCGGAATGCTTCGGCCATGTCGAGAACCGCCTGCGTCAGCGGGTTGTGCCGAAGCCGCGGCGCAGGTTCCGACAGGAATGGAATCTCCTTCTGCGTCCCGTACGCGGAATACCAGATCGTCACGACCATGAGGATCGCCAACGTCAGCGCGTACGGCAAATAGTTGTCGATGGCGACCCGACCGCCCCGGTCATCGCCGAAGAACCCGAAGTAGCCAACGCAATACGCCGTCAAGACCCCGCCCGCGGCGAAGAACTGCCGGTAGGCCACCACGCGGGTTCGTTCGTCGAAGTTCTCCGTCATTTCCGCGCCAAGCGCGAGGTGCGGGACGTGGTAGAGCGTCATCGCCATGCGCGTGAGTACCGCGAACGTCGCAAGCCAAGCAAAAAGACCCCAATCGCCCAGGTCGGACGGCGGCGCGAACAGCCCGATGAACGCCAGACCCAGGGGTACCGCGGACGCGTACATGAAGGGATGCCGACGCCCAAGGCGCGACTGGGTCTTGTCGGACAGCGACCCGGCCATCGGGTCCGTGACCGCGTCGAACAGCAGAGCGATGAAGAGCGCTGCCCCCGCCAGCGTACCGGGCAAACCCAACACCTGGTTGTAGTAGAACAGGACGAAGGCACCGAAGGCGGTGTTCTTGACGCCTTCCGCGAACTGGCCGACGCCGAACGCGAGTTTGCTGGTGAAAGGAACCAACCGGTCCTTGGAACCCGCGGCTACCACGCGGTGCGCATTCCGTGCGGGCAACGATTCACGAGCCAGCTCTCCCCCACCCTTCCTCCGCTATCGGTCGTCGGGAAGCCGACGTCGTGCACTGCCAATCATTGGTCGGGGCGGCCGGATTTGAACCGACGACCACCACACCCCCAGTGTGATGCGCTACCAGACTGCGCTACGCCCCGCGACAGTGGCCGCGGCCCTCGCGGCGACTGTCCGAAGGATTCTATCACCGCGCGCCGCGAGAACGGCCAAACGCCGCGCCTTACTTCAGGAACTCAATGGCGAGGACATAACCCGGGTCACGGCCGTCGGCGGCCCGGATCGTGGCAATCAGCACCATCACGAACCAGAAAATGCCCAAGGCGATCAGGAGAAGCATCAAGCGCGCTCAAGGAATCTAACGTCGATCCATCTCGTCCAAGGGCACCACGGACGACCTGACTTCGGCGGTGCCGGCTACTTGAGAAAATCGATGCTTAGCAAATAGCCCGGTTCCCGGCCATTCGCGACTCGAATCGTCGCAACCAGCATCATCGCGAACCAGAAAATGCCCAACGCGACGAGAAGCACCCAGCCGATCGCCAACCGGATCAACACCGCAGCAAAGATTACGTAGATCAACATGCTGATCTGGAAATTCATCGCCGCCTTGCCCTGGCGATCGACTTCAGCCGACCCCGGCTTCTTGATGATCCACACAAGGAGCGGTCCGAGGATCGAGCCGAACGGCACAGCCACGCCGGCGAACGCCGCGGCATGGACGACAATCGACCACATCCGTTCCTGGGATCGTGACATCGCTCTGCGGTCGAGATCGGCCATGAGGTCGCGCCAAGGCTCTCACACCGCTTACTTTAGCGACATCGTACCCATGGCGGAAAATCTCCGGCACGCGCAGTATTGGTCCATGGTCCCTTTCGCCGATCCGGAGAATCTCGGGTGATCACCCGACGGCGCGTGCTGGCGGCGTCCGCGCTCGCACCGTCGGCGCTTTGGGCGATCCGCGGATCGCGACTGGCAAGCGAATCAGACGGTGGCCGCCAAGCTCCCCCCGGATTGGCAGAGCGGTCGCGACGACATCTCCGCAGCACGGACGCTGCTGCAGGAACTGCGCACGGCGAGCAGCGAACAAGCCGTCGGCGCGTCCGTCCGCGTGCTCGCCGACGACGTCAGCGCGCACACCGTGTGGGAGGCCTTGATGATGTTCGCCGCCGAACTCATCCTGCGACGCAATACCATCTTTGCCCTTCACGCGAGCACGACGGCCAATGCCATGCACTACTGCTACCTGGTGGCCGATGAGGATCGGGCGCGGCGCCTGCTGCTTCTGCAGGCCGTTGCGTTCATGGTCCGCTTCCGGGCGTTCGTGGATGCCGACCCAAGGACGCGGGATCGAAAAATAGATGCCATCGTTCCGCTGCAGGCGGTCGACTTGGACGAGATCTTCCGAACGATCAGCCGCAGTCGCGTCGAGGCGGTCCGGCAAGCGCTCGGGTGGCTCCGGGCGGGCGGCGACGCAGCGGCGCTGGGCGCCCGTGCGCGGTGGTACGCCACGCTCAAGAACCGGGGTACCCACGACATCAAGTTCACCGAGGCGATGCTTGAGAACTACCGGTGGCTACGCCTTCCGTGGCGCGACGCCCTCCTCGCCTCGAGCCTGATGTACGCGAACGGCAGCGACGATCGGGACGACGTCGTCGTGGTCCGTGCGCGAACGTTGCTAGGCGTCTAGCTCGGATTCAATGTGGACGACCGCGTAGCGCCCCAGTGCCGTCACGCGGCTCAGTCGTCCGTATACCGGATCTCCATTCGCCGCACCCGGTAGCAGGCCAGTGCCACGGCAACGGCCGATAGGATAAGCAACGACAGCACGGCGGTCGCCGCCGCCGGCGGCTGGGCCGCGCCGCCGAAGGTCTGTTCGATGGGTCCGGGCACCGGCAACAGCGACTTCAGGTGGTAGCTGACGCTCGCGACGCGTATCCCCGATGGAAGCAGGAAGTTCAGCGCTTCCCAGCCGAGCAGCCCGGCGACCGGCAGGATCGGGTTCCTGAACAGCGTGCCGAAAAGCAGGAACACCGCGCCGTAGGCCGTACACCCGAGCAACGTGATTCCCAGGTACTGGAGCATTTCCGCGACACTCAAGCCCGCGCCCACGATCCCCATGAACATCGGATGGACAAGGACGGTGACACCCCCGAAGAGCGCGCAGGCCGCCAGCAAACCCGCGACGTACTTCGCCACGGTCAGCACCTCGCGGCGAATTGGGGCCAGCAGGTAGAAGTGCAGACTGCGACGCAGGATCTCGCCGCGGAACAGGTGGGTGAAGACCAGCGCGCAACCGAAGAACACCGTGGCGCCGAGAACGACCACCGAATAGATGTTGCCGAAATACCGCTGCGCCTCCGCCCCGGTGGGCGCCTCGATGGCAACGAGAAAAACGACCATCACCGGCAGGCCGGCCAGCAGGGCAACGGTCACGATTCGCTTGCCACCCAGGATTTTCCGGAGTTCGACGCCGACGACCGCCATGGCCTGCCGGGCGCGTAGTGCCCACCTAGGCGCATCCAAAACCGCAGTCCGCGTTTGCTCCATCACGAACTTCCGGCCCCGTCGACGACGAGATAGTTGTAGATGGCCTCCACCGTCTCGTCCGCGGTGCCCATCGAGTCGATCCGCCAACCCTCGGTGATCGCCAGCTTGTTGAAAGCAAGGAAGAACCCATCCGCGTCCGGCGTCCGCGCAAAGAGACCCGCGCCGTCGTCGTGCAGACGCACCTCGGTGACCTGCCCTAAGTCGAACAGGCGGGATGCAATGCCCGGTGCCTGTTCGGAGCGAACGAAGACCTGCATCGGGTACTGCTTGAGTTCGCCCTTGATGCCCGGAGCGTCGCCCTCGGCGATGACGTAGCCGTTGTCGAGAAACACCACCCGGTCGGAAATCGCGTCGACCTCGTGCAGGATGTGACTCGAGACCAGCACGTGCGCGCCCGCCGCGCCACGCTCGCGAAAGATCTCGGTGACTTCGGCCCGCGCCTGGGGATCGAGCCCGTTCAGCGGTTCGTCCAGAACCAGCACCTGCGGTTCGTGGCAGATTGCCTGCGCCAACTTGATTCGTTGCCGCATGCCCTTGCTGTAGGCATCGACTGGCCGATCCGCCGCCTCGGTCATTCCCACCCTGTCCAAGGCGGCGTTGGCGAGTTCATTCGCCGACTCGGGCTCGAATCCATGAACCCGCAGCAGGCTGACCAGCAATCGCCGGCCCGTCATGCCGAGGGGAAATCCATCGTACTGCGTGCAGTAGCCGATGCGTCGAAAGAACGCCTCGGGGTCGTCCGGTGCGACCCCTCGCACCGTGACCTTGCCCCGGCTGGGACGCACGAGCCCCGTGATCAAGTTCATGAGCGTTGACTTGCCGGCGCCGTTGGGCCCGACCAAACCGATGATGCCGGGCTCCAGCTCGAGGTCGACCCGGTTCACCCCGAGCACGTCGCCATAGAAACGCGACACGCCCTCGAAACGGATGACGTCGTTCACCGCACCACCTCATAAGCGCGAATGCGTCGCAGCAGCGCCCAGAACGAGAGCGCTGTAGGGGCGGCCAACGACGCCCAGGCCCATGGCAACGGCATCAGCTCGGACGGGTTTGCGCCGAAAAGATCCCGTCCCACCACGTCGATGGCATCCCACAGGATGAGCAGGCTGCCGTACCAGTCGCCGCTGGTGGCTCGAAACAGGTTGCCGATTGCCGAGCCGATGACGAACAGCCCGAGGAAGCCCAGTGTCGCTGCGGGGCGCCATCGCACCCACGCGGACAACGCCAACGCGATGATCGACAGGCACGCGGTCCACACCAGGCAACTGCCGACAAGGCCAAACGGGACGGTTAGATTGTCCATCAACCAACCGTCGTCCGCATAGTACGCGTTGGCGAGCACGAGCAACAGTCCGGGTAGCCACGTCACGGCGGCTGTCAGCGTAAGAAGTACCAGGAGCTTGCCCAAGAGGTATTGGAGCTTGGTGACAGGACGGGAAAGGTACAGCGGCATCGCGTTGTCCTTCAGGTCGGGCGCCAATAACGACGGGCCCACGACCAAGACGATCAGGAAGGCTACCCACTCGGACGGCTGCAGGATCCCGTAGTAGAGCCAGTCGTCCAGAATGTCAGCGCGGGTGAACTCGTGCCACGCGTTACCCGTGAACCCGACGAACGTCTCCAGCTTGTAGCGAAGGTAGATCGACACCATGCACAGGAAGGAAGGCAGGAAGCAGGCCACGTAGAAGATCGTGAACAAGCGCGACGCGAAGACGCCGGAAAGGTTGTACCTCGCGATCACCAGCGGTCGCGCGACCGAACGGGTCCACGGCCCTGCATGGGTTCTGAATCCGTGTTGGCGCAGGCTCATGGCGTGCTCCCGGTCTCCCCCACCGCCGCGTCGTCCATGGCGCGCAGAAAGATGTCCTCCAAGGAGTCGCGTTTGTGGTCGAGTTGGCGGATCTGGACCGACAACTCGGCGGCCAGCGCGTAGAGGTCGGCGATCTCGACATCTGCCGGCAACACCGCACGCAGTCGGCGGCGGTTCGGCATGCCGACCTCGCAGCCCAAGGCCACCAAGCCCTCGACGAACCGTTCCTGGGCGCCTTTGATCTGGAGGAACAAGAACTTGCGGTTGGATCGTCGTTCGCTCTCTAGGTCGCAGACGGACGCAATCCGGCCGTTCTTGAGGATGAGCACTTCGTCGCAGCACTCTTCCACGTCCCGCAGCAGATGGGACGAAACCACGAGTCGGGTGTCGCCGGTGTCCCGGATCCCTCGGACCAATTGCAGCATCCGGCTCCGGGCCGGCGGATCGAGGCCATTGGTGGGCTCGTCGAGAAACAGCAGCCGGGGCCCGTGAGCGATCGCCTGGGCGAGTTTGGCCAGTTGCTTCATGCCTTGCGAATAGGTTTCCACCTTGCGGTAGCGCGCTTCCCCCAAACCGACGCGAAAAAACGCCTCGTGGGCGCGGTCGAGGGCATCGTCCCGCGGCAGGCCCGACAGTTCCCCCATCATGCGCACGAAACGCACCCCCGTCATGCCGCCGACGAAGCTGTCGCGCTCCGGCATGTAGCCAATCAACTGTCGGACGCCCGCCGAATCCCGGACGACGTCTCGACCGAAAACGCGGGCATGGCCTGCCGACGGCTTGAAGAACCCCAGGAGCGTGTTCAGCAGCGTGGTCTTGCCCGCGCCATTCGGCCCGAGCAGGCCGACGCAGCGTCCCCCAAGCGTCGCATTCAGGTCGTTGAGGACGCGTCGGCCACCTAGATCAACGCTCAAGCCCCGGAACTCGGCCCAATGTCCCCGCGTAGCAGCGACGGTGCCGGAACCATCTGGCTTCGGCGCCGGTACAGACAGGGAAGACCCGGCGGCGTCCGTCAAGTGCCGTCCCCCGGCTTGCGATCCGAGTCGACGGACACGTCGACACCCCATTCAATCCCGGAGTCCGAAACGTCGACACCGAGCGCCGGTAGCATCGGCAAGCCGTAGAACGGCGCGATGTCGGAGCCGTTGAGTACGACCCGGATACGATCCGGCTCGTTGTACACCCCGAACATCGCAGCGCCAGCAAGAATCTCTCGCAGTCCGTTCAGAAGCTGATTCCGGGGACCGTCCGACCCGCGCATCGCGACATCGAGCAACGGCAACAAGAGCGAATCATCCAGCCGCGCATAGGTAACAGCGGAGAAGTCCAGGTAGCTGTCGAGCGGCAGCAACCTCTGGAATCTGCCCCCGTCCAGCAGCGTCACGCCGGACTCGTAGGTTCCTCGGGCACGATCCAGCACCGCTTGACTGCCCGCCAGCACCAGGTAGCCGTCGATGAAGGCGTAGTACACCCCGATGCCGCCCGCGGACAGCCGGTAGACGGGCTCGGACGGCATGGTTCCTTCCACGACCTCCACGCCCAACTCGTCGTCGCCGACCGCCAACTGCAAAAGACCAGCCGACGTCTCGACCATCGTCTGCAGTTTCGCCTGATCGTAGACTTCCACGACCGCCTTCCAGGACGGCTGGGGCAGCAGCGGCCCGTCCAAGGCGACGGCGACCTCGCCACCGACTATGTCGACAAGATCCTCGACGAACTCCGATGCAGCCGGCTGTTGCGCATAGGCGGGCCGCAAGTCCGCAAGCCAGGCGTCAAGGACGGTCTTCAGCTTCTTCGAGTCGGGCAGGACGAGCGCGCCAGCAAGCGTCGCGTCGGGCGAGAAGAACTTCAGCGCGCCCATCGGTCCCGGCTGGTCGAGCAGCGGGATCCGGTCGGGGTTGTCGTCGTCGAAGCGTACTTCCAAAGCCGCCAAGGCCAGTTCTTCGTCTAGGCGATGTTCCGCGATCGCCGTTTGCGCTCCCCTGAAGTCGAGCAGAGGATTCGCGAATTCGTCAAGTCCCAGTCTCGTCAAGTCGGCACCGGCCACGTACTCGGCTCCACGTTCGTACACTTCGCCCAAGCGGGCATAGAGCGCGCCTTCGCGGAAACGATTCGGCGCTCCCGCTAGGGTCGCTTGAAGCTCGACGAAAGTCTGCGGGGATGCGGATGCGGCGAAAAGGCCGTCGGTTAGCCAGATGGCGAGCCGCCCCTCTTGCGCCTCTTCCGGCGTGTCGACAATCTCGATCCCGATGTCTTCGCTGCCGACCGATTGCGCAACTTTGCGCAGTTTGTCCGCGATCACGTCCCGCAGGCCTTCCCGGGCCTCGGCGAGCAACAGCAGAACCGGGCTGTCCGAGTCGTCCCAATGGAGTGCTAAGACCGTCTCGGGGCCAAGGTGGTCCCCCACTTCGCCGAGCCAGCCAACCATTTCCTTGACCATCGCAGACGATCCATTCGAAGGGAACTCCTCCGACGGCAGCCGGTCTTGGAACGCTTGTACCGCAGCATGGGCCTGGGCAATGGTCGCTGGCGCGTTCGGTACCGCGACATAGACCGACGTATCCGCTGGCACCAAGTCCAGCAAGCGCGTGGAATAGCGAGTGTCCGCCGTCAACGCGGCCTCGATGTCCCGCTGAAGATCCGCGTAGGCCTGCAGTATTTCGACGTAGCGTTCGGCCTCGCGACTCCAGCCGACCGTTTCCTCAAGCGCCGTGGCCGTGGTCTTGCGCGTACCGTACTGCTCGCCTGCCTGGAGGCTGGTCGTCTTCCCGCCGTGGCTCACTTCGACTTCGCCCTCGATTACCGCCACGCGGGAACCCTTGGTGCCGTGGCTGACGCCGAGCGTCGTGCCGACGACCTCGACGACGAGATCGTCCGTCGCGATATCGAACGTCCCGTTGCCCTGCGGCGCCACCTGGACGATGACGTCGCCGTGGTCGACACGTAAGCGGTTTCCGTCACGTCCACCGGTCAACAGCAGCAGCGAGCGGGGTGCGACCTCAACTCTCGAGCCGTCCTCGAACTCAAGCATGGCGGTGCCGTCTTGCTTGGTCGCCAACCGTTGGCCGTCGTCGATCCAGTCACCCTGGGTCAGCGGCACCCACCCGCCCCCAACTTTCCGCAAGGACATTCCCTCGACGGTATCGACGCGTGCCAGTCGCTCGGCCGGTTCATCCAGGATGGGCAGGATCAACACGGCGCCGACCGCCACGGCGACCGCCGCGGCGATGGCATATGCCCACCGCCGATCTGTTCGAACTGAGCCCCCTTTCGGGCGCGGCCCACCGGTGGATTGAACAATGGGCGTGGCTTGGTCGCCGCCGCCTTCCCCTCTTGCGGCCGCCAAGGCCCGCCGCAGCGGGATCGACGTGCGGACCTCGTCTTCGAACAACAGCATTTGGGCGTCGTTGAGCCTTCCCGCCAGGTAGTCGGGGATCAAGCTCTCGTAATCGGTCAGGTTCCCGGCCCGGCCCGCCGGCAGCCCCAATGACAGTCGCACGCGCGTCGCTGCCGCCTGTTCGCTTCCGGCCGGCGGCTCTTCCTCGCAAACCGCGGCGAGCGCCTGATCAAGCAGTACGTCCCGGCTCGTATCGTCCGCGTCGAGGACCGGCTTGGACTGCGTGGTTTCGTCCGTGTCGTTCATGGTCCCACCTCGTGCAGTTCGGCTTTCAATCGTTGCCGAGCCCGGTGCAGCGTGACGGCGATGGACGACGAGGAGGTCCCGAGCATGGTGGCGATCTCCGCGTTGCCGTATCCCTCGAAGAAACGGAGCGCGACGATGGACGCCGACCGGGGCGACAAACGCGACAGTGCGCCACGAAGCCGGCGGCGTAGTTCCCGGCGCGCCACCTCCGCCTCGGCACCCGGCGATTCCTCGGGCGGGTCGGCCTCCGGCTCGAGGGCCGTCCTGCGTTTCCGGGTGCGCAACACGTCCACGGCGGCGTTGACGGCCGCCCGGCACAGGTAGCTCTTGGGGTCGTTACCCAAGTCGACGCCGGCGTTGGACTCGCGTTTCATCATGTTCAGGAATACGGTCTGCAACACATCCTCGGCATCGTCAATGCTGCCGGTAACGCGGAACGCGGCACGGAATACGCGCCGATGGTGCTCCTCGAACGCGGCGGCAAGCGCCCGTGAGGGGTTGCCGTTGAACACCTGCTCGGTTGGCTGCATCGCTACTCGCCGTCGCTTGTTGTCGTCTCGGCTAGAAAGCCAGACGGTTGATCGCGTGGTCCATTAACGACCCATTGGCCAGGTGCATCTCGGTTGAGCGTTGCCTCGCCGTCATTCCGCACGACAACGGACCGTTCGTCCGCTATTATGCGCATGAAACTGTAGGTATTCTCCGCTTTTATGCGCATAAAACCGTCTTCAAACGATCCGCACGTCTCGCAGCTTGGCCTGCCTCGCGTTGCCTACAACGATCTCGTCGAATGGAAACGACGCGCAGTGCGCAAGCCAATCCTGATCGACGGCGCACGACAGGTCGGGAAATCCTGGCTGATCGGCAAGTCCTTCGGACCGAAAGAGTTCCGCAAGGTCCACTGGTTGGATTTCCGCGAGGAACCCCGGCTCGCGGATCTGTTCGCCGAGAGCCTAGCACCCGAGGCGATCATCGAGAAGGCGGAAATCGAGCTGAACGACAACATCGATCTCGCGCATGACCTGATCTTTTTCGATGAGATCGGCGAGTGCCAACGGGCTGTGGATTCGCTCAAGTACTTCGCGGAACGCCTCCCCGAGGCCTTCGTCTGCGCCACCGGATCGAACATCGGGCTGTTGAGGTCGTTTCCCGTCGGCAAGGTCGAAAAACTCGATCTCTTCCCGCTCTGCTTCGAGGAGTTCCTGATGGCGGCGGGCCGGACGGCGCTGCTAGCGGCGTACCGCGCTCACCACAGCCAGTCCGGAGGCCAGTCCTGCGCAACCGCCACGACCATCGCGAACAGACGGACCGCCACGGCACATCGGAACCTGTGGGCACTCCTTCTCGACTACTACTTCGTGGGCGGAATGCCCGAAGCCGTCGCGGCGTGGTTCGAAGACGCAAGCCTGATGTCCCGCATCGAGACCGTCCGACGGATCCACCGCAATCTACTTGACGGCTACCGGCGCGATTTTGGCAAGTACGCCGGCAAACTCGATGCCCAACACATCGAACGAGTGTTCGACAGCGTGCCTGTTCAACTGGCCGCCCATCGGGAAAGCTCTGTTCAGCGCTACAGGTTCAAGGGCGTCGTGCCGCAAAAACAACGCTACCGCGACCTGGTGGGTCCCATAGATTGGCTGGAACATGCTCGCCTCGTCTGGAAGTGCTTTCCGATCGAAGGAAGACCCCAATCTCCCTTGGCGGCTCTCGCGAAACCCAACCGATTTCGCCTTTACCTCTTCGATGTCGGATTGCTCGGCCACATGCTCGGCATGACATACGCCGAACAACACGACCAACGGGTCACCTACAAGGGCTATGTCGCCGAGAACTTCGTCCAGACCGAACTTGCGGCGCATGTGGGTCACCCCAGTTTCGGTTGGTACGAGGCGCGCGCCGAAATCGAGTTCCTGCACCGTGACCGGGGCGGTCGCATCGTTCCCATCGAGGTGAAAAGCGGAAGCCGTACCCAGGCACGCAGTCTGCGGTCGTACATCGATCGCTACTCGCCGCGACGGGCGATCAAGCTGACCGGTTCCGCCGGGGGCTCATTCGCCCAGATCGAGACCTGGCCGCTCTACGACGCCCAGTTCCTTGCGGGTCTCTGAAGTTTGGTCCGTACCCACGGATAGCGGTAGATCACGCCATCGCGGCGAGGCCCGTCCCGATGAACCGCGAGCGGCCCGGCCCCACGCCGGGCCTAACGGATGTGGTAGGCGCGATTGGAGTCGAACCAACGACCTCTACCATGTCAAGGTAGCGCTCTAACCAACTGAGCTACGCGCCTGCGCGTCGCTGACGCGACGCGTTGGGAGAATGCTCCGCATTCTCCGCGCCAAACGGCTCACGACGTCAGCGATGCGCGGATTGTAGACCAGAACGATGCGCCAGAGGGCGCGTTGGCGTCGCCGCTACCGGCTCGTTGCCGACCGAATCTGCGTGCGTCTCATTAGACGACGTGCGCTCGCGTCGAAGGCGGCACGGCGGTGCATGACGCTGCGGTTGTCCCAGATGAGCAGGTCGCCGAGGCGCCACCGTTGCGTCCAGACCGCGTCGGCAAGCGCGACGTACCGCCAGACTTCGTCCAAGAGGGCTTCGCTGTCGGCGAGAGACAGACCTTCCACGTAGGCGTCCTGGCGACGACCCAGGAACAGGGCTTCGGTGCCGTTTTCGGGGTGCCGCCGAACCATGGGATGTACCGCACCCGGCGCTTCGAGAGGGCTGGATGCGTGCCGGTGGCCGCGCCGCAGCCGACCGACGCTGTCGTGGGCCGCGTCGTGTTTCAGTCGGATCGTGCGAGCTCGGTCTCGCAAGCCCGACGGCAGAGCGTCAAGGGCCGCGATCATGTTGCAGAAGTGCGTGTCGCCACCCTCCTCCAGAGTTTCCACCGCATACAGAATGCTCGCCGTCGGCGGATCTTCGATGTACGACATGTCGGTGTGCCAAGCGGCTTCGGCGTTGCCGAGGCCGCCGATCGGGCGACCGTTCTCGACGATGTTCGAGATAGTCGTGACGAAGGGATTGGCGAGTTTGTTACGCTCGGCGTCCGTAATCCGCCCCATGGGCGCGTATTCCAACGGTCCGAATCGTTTGCTGAACGCCTGCAGCTGGGCGTCGTCGAGGCGCTGTTCGCGCACACGCAGGATCGGATAGCGGAGCCAAGCCGCGTAAAGGGCGTCGAACGTGGCCCCATCGATCCGGCTGGCGTCGAATCCCGTCACCTCGGCGGCGAAGTCGTTCGGCAACGGTGCGATCTGCATGTTTGCTCTGCCCATGGCCTACAAAGAGCCCCGTCGTCGATCAGTTTACGAGGTACGTCGCCCGCAGGTCGCGGAGTTCGTCCCGTACCGCGGCAGCTTCCTCGAACTCGAGGTTCTTGGCGTGGTCGTACATCTTCGCCTCGAGTTCGTCGAGCAGTCTGCCAAACGCCTTCGGATCGGTATCCACCTCCCGTCGCGCACGTTGCGGCCCGGCTCGCTCCTTGGCATCCCGCCGACCTCGGCCACGGGCGGCACCCGGGGCCGTCCGGGCACCCTCCATGACATCTGCGACGGCCTTCTCGACCGTTTTCGGCGTGATGCCGTGCTCCCGGTTGAAGGCGATCTGCTTGTCCCGGCGCCGGTTGGTCTCGTCGATCGCCTTCTTCATCGACCCGGTCATCTCGTCGGCGTAGAGGATGGCGCGACCGTTCAGGTTGCGGGCAGCGCGGCCGATGGTCTGGATCAGCGACCGCTCGGCGCGCAGGAAGCCCTCCTTGTCGGCGTCGAGAATCGCCACCAGGGAGACTTCGGGCATATCGAGACCTTCGCGCAGGAGGTTTATGCCGACCAAGACGTCGAACTTGCCGAGGCGCAGATCCCTAACGATCTCCATGCGTTCGACCGTGTCGATGTCCGAGTGCAGGTAGCGGACACGGACGCCGTGCTCATCCAGGTACTCGGTGAGATCTTCCGCCATGCGCTTGGTGAGCGTCGTGACCAGTACGCGCTCGCCGTTGCCGACGGTGAACCCGATCTCGCCGAAGAGATCATCCACTTGCGTCGATGCGGGACGCACGTCGACCTGCGGGTCAACCAGGCCCGTCGGCCGCACGACCTGCTCGACGACGCTGCCGGCCCGTTCTCCCTCGTACGGGCCCGGCGTGGCCGAGACGAAGATCATCTGCGGTGCCAACCCCTCCCATTCGTCAAATCGCAGCGGTCGGTTGTCGAGGGCAGACGGCAAACGGAAACCATACTCAACGAGGGTTTCCTTGCGCGACCGGTCGCCCTTGTACATGCCGCCGAGTTGCGGAACCGTCACGTGGGACTCGTCGACTATCAGCAAGGCATCCTTCGGGAGGTAGTCGAACAACGTCGGCGGCGGCTCGCCGGGCCGTCGGCCCGACAGGTAGCGCGAGTAGTTCTCGATGCCGCTGCAGTAGCCCAGTTCCTTGATCATCTCGAGATCGAACCGCGTACGCTGTTCCAGGCGCTGCGCCTCGACGAGCTTGTTGGCGTCCTTCAACACGTCCAGGCGTTCGGCCAGCTCGTCCCGAATCTCGTCGAGCACCGCGAGGATGCGTTCCCTGGGGGTCACGTAGTGGGTCTTCGGAAAGACCGTGTAGCGGGGTACCCGCGCCAGGACCTCCCCGGTCAGCGGGTCGAAGGTGGCGATGTTGTCGATCTCGTCGTCGAACAGTTCGACGCGTACGGCTTCCTTCTCCGACTCCGCGGGGAAGACGTCGATGACGTCGCCGCGCACCCGGTAGGTGCCACGCTGGAACGCCATGTCGTTGCGCGTGTACTGAAGCTCGGCGAGACGCTGTATCACGTAGCGCTGATCGACCCGGTCGCCACGGTCGAGATGCAGCACCATGCGCAGGTAGGACTGCGGGTCGCCGAGACCGTAGATCGCCGAGACGGACGCCACGATCACGGTGTCCCGCCGCTCGAGCAGCGCCTTGGTGGCCGACAGGCGCATCTGTTCGATGTGGGCGTTCACGGAGGCGTCCTTCTCGATGTACGTGTCGGACGCCGGAACGTAGGCCTCCGGCTGGTAGTAGTCGTAGTAGGAGACGAAGTACTCCACCGCATTGCGGGGGAAGAACTCCCTGAACTCGCCGTAGAGCTGCGCCGCCAGGGTTTTGTTGGGAGCCAGTACCAAGGTCGGTCGCTGCATCTGCTCGATCACGTTGGCGACAGCGAACGTCTTGCCCGATCCCGTGACGCCGAGCAGCGTCTGGTGCGCCAGGCCGGATTCCAGGCCGTCGACCAGTTCGGCGATGGCGGTCGGCTGATCGCCCGCCGGCCGGTAGTCGGCGACGACCTGGAAGTCGGCCACAGCTTGCATGGGCCGAGTCTATCAGCGTTGCCCCGGGGCATCCCCCGGCGCGGGTGGGCTCTTACCGAATCGGCAACACGATGCGGAACTCGGCGCCGGGGTTGCGGTTCACGACATCGACCTCACCGCCCATGGCGGTCACCAGCTCACGCACCAGGGCAAGGCCGATGCCGGTGCCCAAGGTCTCGCGCGTGAGCTCGTTCTCGGACCGGTAGAACAGCCGGAAGATCTTGCGCAGTTGGTCGCGGGGGACACCGGGTCCGTAGTCGCGGACGGCGATCACGGCGGCGCCGTCCGGATCCGGCTGGTGATCTCGACGGTCTTCACGTCCGCGTCGTGCGCGAACTTCACCGCGTTGTCGGTCAAGTTGATGAGCACCTGCGTAAAGGCGTCCTGCTCCGCCTGCACGGTTGCGTCCTCCACGTCGACGAGGAGCTCGAATCCCGCCGCGTCGATCGACGACTCGATGCCAGATCGCGCGTTCTCCACCAGTTCGGAGACGGCCACGGAGGCGCATTCGAGGGCGGCGGGGCGGTGCGACAGCCGGGACAGCTCCAGAACATTGGCGATCAGCCGGGAGAGGCGTTCGGACTCGTCGTAGATGGTCTCGTAGTAGAGGCGTTTTTGTGCCTCGTCGGCCCATCCGGCCTTCAAGATCTCGGCGTACATTCGGATCGACGTCAGCGGCGACTTCAACTCGTGGCTGACCGATGAGACGAAGTCCTGCTGCTGCCGACCGAGGCGGATCTGGCCGACGCCGAGCCGGTAGAGCCAGACGAAGCCGACCACGAGGATGGCGGCAAACGCCCGCCGTCCAAAGCACCACGGCGCTGCCGGTGCCCATCGGCAAGGCGGTCAGCCGGTAGATCAACTCGATCCCATCGAGCGGCGCGCTAAGCCGGGACCGCAACAGGACCTGGCCCGCCAAGTCCGCCTCCGGATAGCCGGCAGTCGACGAACCGCCGGCGGTCGAAAGCACTTCGCCGCCGTGCATCACGGCCAGACCCGCGATCCGCGACAGGCTGGTCTGCCCGAAGGCATCGAGGATCCCCCGGTCGACGAACTCCTCGCGGGCGATCAACGCGCCTTGGATGAAACGCCGGTTCTCGCGCCACACGTTTCGGTAGAGCAGGAAGTTGTCGGCGTCCAGGCGGCGAAAGTCGAAGGGATCGACCTCGCTCTGAAAGGTCGTCACGACGAGCTCGTCGAGACGTTCGTCCCGGGCACTTTCGACTGCGGTGACGTTCTGCTCGATCCGCTTGACACGTGGTGCGACCCTGCCGCCGGCCAACGCCGGGGCCGGATCGGCGCTCCGCGCCCGTTGCGCCACTTGCCGGTATAGGTTCTGCTCGCCAGCCTGCACGCGGCCGTCGGCGATCAGCGTACGCCGAGCGAGTTGCTCCAATCCTCATGGACAAGTGTGTCCCTTGCCACCGTCCCAATGGGATTGGTCCTTGGGCGATGAACAGCTACAAGATGGTGCTAGGTTTTTCGCCGATGATGCGTGAGGTTATTCGCACACGGCGGATGCCGCCGTGGGGAGCCGATCACGCACACGGCGAGTTCTCGAATGATCGTTCGCTGAGCGTAGACGAAACACGAGACTTGGTACGCTGGATAGAGAACGGATCTCCGCGAGGCGACCACCACGATCCCTTGACCCGCGTCGGTGGTTACCGCGACGAATGGACGCTTGGAAAACCGGACTTGGTGATCGATCTACCGGCGTTCAATCTGCCTGCCTCCGGCGTGGTCCGCTACCGGTACCACCGGCCAACACGATCAACGACGTGATGTAGAAGGCATCCTCCGCTGGATCCACCAACGCTCATGGCAGACTGCAATGGGTGTGGCCGAGTGGATCGCCGACAGGACAAGTCTGAGCCTGCGGGCTGGGGGTCTCTGGGCCGGCTTTGGAGGATTTGAGGGTGGTTGAGGCATGTCTCACAGCGCAAGCCCCGTCACTACCGGTGGCTTCAGGGGGTCCCGTGGCGGATGTTTGGTAGAGGTCCGTGTTGCAGGCATCCGGTAGTGACGGGAATCGCAATCGGGCGGAGGAGCGGGGCGGCAAGGACCGTGAAGGAAGATTCTCCTGTTGACGGACTGACGTCCGACCTGACGGCTAAGAACGCGCGTCCGGCGTGGTTACGTCGCCTCGCGAATGAGCAAACGCGGGTCGACCGGCTTGCCCCGGTCACGGACCTCAAGACGGAATTCCGTTCCCGTCGGGTCACCGGTAGTACGCGCCACGGTGTCGCCTTGTTCGATGTCGTCGCCTTCGCGCAGCATTGGAGCGACGTTGACGCTGTACGCGACGAGGTGATGGTCACCAGACTTGACGATAACCAGATGGCGGAATCCACCAAGTCCCCGCCCCGCATAGACAACTACACCCGAAGCGGCGGCGCGAATGACCGTGCCCGGCGGCAGCGAGTACCCGAGTCCATAGAAGCCATCGCCGAATTCGCGTTCGGGCTTTGCGAGGACCGGAGCGCGCCACGCGCCGGCATGGACGGTCGTGGGCAACGCTGCGGCGTGCAGGGCGGGTTCGGGCGACACCCTTTTGTCAACGGTCACGCCGCTCTGGGCGCAACAGGCCGAGAGCAACGGAAGGAGAAGCAAGGGAACGCAGGACATCGCCGCACGGATTGAAATGGTGTTCGTTCTCATCGGATTCCTTTCCGTCTGATCGACTTCGGCGAAGCACTCCACTAACGGGTCAAAAGGGTGTCAACGCGAGCGGATACGAATAAAAATAGCACACTAGGCTCGAAGTTCCAAAAGTCGGCGCAGTACTCGCCGAAGGTTCTGACTACCAGCCAGGAACCGGAGACCATGGGATTGGGGGTGTGTGGCCCGGCGCACAGCACCAAGCACCGGGTGGACAGGACACGGAATCCTTGCAGCACCCGTTGCAGCAAATCATGATATTCCCGTTGTCGCACGAACACCGTTTGCAGTGATGGTTCGTATCCGCCCCCGTTTCAGCCGCCGAGTTCCGCAGGACGCCCTGCCCGGAGAGGCAGCCACCACACGGGTCAACGGCACGCATGTCGTCAAGCGTCAGAATGTCGTGGCGTGCCGTGAGCGCGACCGACACGACAAAGCGGCGTCCGTCGGCAGCGATCACGTCCATTGATGCGTACGGCTCATGCTCGGCGAGAATGAACGTGGGACTGGCCAGCGGGATCCAGGCACCCGGCTTCCCGTGCGAGTATTGGGTTTCGACCACAAAACCACCGGTTGGTACGCGGTCGACGTTGGCGGTGAAACGCTGGCCGAGGTTGAAGAACTTTGCCGTCCGCGACTCGGCAGAAGGACTCTCGGGTTCGCCAACGGGCCCACGGACGTCAGCGGTCTGAGCCCTCTCGACGAGAAAGTGTGGCTGGAAAACCACGAGATCGTCTGCCTGGACCTTGACGGCGACCTCGAAGACTTCGGCACCGCACACTATGTGCGGAGCGGCAACCATCAGTGCGAGGACAAAGGCGTGCGTGCGGGGAAAGTGCGACCTACTGGAAACCACTGCTGTCCCATAAACTTTCACGCGAACGCCAGTTGAAGTTGCCCCGGGTCGTCGGGCGGGTCTGAACTCGGC